>DASZYK010000391.1:0-9413 GCA_035545455.1 Steroidobacteraceae bacterium | reverse complement strand
AGCCGAGCGCCAGCCGCTGGCGCATTCCGATGGGCAGGCTCTCGGCTCGGTCGCGCTCGTGCACGCGCAGGCCCGCCATCGTGAGCACCCAGTCGGTACGCTTCTGCGCCGTCCGGCCATCGAGCCCGTAGACGCCGGCGTACAGCCGGATGTTCTCGAGAACGGAGAGCTCGCTGTAAAGCGAGAACGATTGCGACATATAGCCGATGTGCTCCTTGACCGCTTGCGGCGCGGCGCGCATGTCGGCTCCTGCGACGCGTCCGGTGCCTCGCGTCGGCTCGATGATCCCGGTCAGCATCTTGATCACCGTCGTCTTGCCGGCGCCGTTCGCGCCGAGCAAGCCGAAGATCTCTCCCGGTGGTACGGCGAACGTTGCATCCTGTACTGCCGTGAATCGCCCGAAGATCTTGGTCAGTCCGGCCGCTTCTATGGCCGCTCCGTCCCTCTTCCGCAAAACGGCCGGCCCTTCTTCGTCCGCTCCAGGCATCCAATATGGCCCCGTGGGAGCCACGCGCTGCAGCAGCGCGCAGAAGGCGTCCTCGAGTTGCGGTGCCGAGGCCTCCATGGTGCGCACATCGGCATCCGGGAGAGCCGCGGCCACCTTGCGCACGGCCGTCTCGGTGTCCGGTTCGGGAATAAACACCTGGAGGCGTGAGCCCGCGAAGTCCGTTTGCGGAAAGACTCGCTTGAGGGTGCGCAGGGCCGCCGCCGGGTCGGCGGCTTCGAGCGATACGACCGTGCCCGCGAGCTGGGAAGTGATCCGGTCCGGCGCGCCGCGCGCGATCACGCGACCGCCATGAAGCAGCGTCACGCGGTCGAACCGGCTCGCTTCATCGAGATAGGCGGTCGAGATGAGCGCCGTGAGGCCGCGCTCGCGCAGCAGCTCGCCGACGATCTCCCAGAAATCGCGTCTCGAGACCGGGTCGACGCCGGTCGTCGGCTCATCCAGGATGAGAACCTCGGGCTCGTGGATGAGCGTGCAGATGAGGCCGAGCTTCTGCTTCATGCCTCCGGAAAGGAGCTTCACCGTCCGCTGGCGGAAACGGGCGAGCCGCGTGATCGCGAGCAGCTTCTCCTTGCGCCGTGAAATTTCCAGCTCCGGAAGAAGCCTGAGGCGCGCGAAGAAATCGATGTTCTCCTCGACGGAGAGATTCGGATAGAGATGATGGCCGAGCCCCTGAGGCATGAACCCGATCCGGTCCTTCACCGACTCGGCCGCCCGTTCGGAAGCGAGCGATGTCGCACACACCGTGACTGACCCGGCGTCGAACGTGAGCACACCCGCGATCGCCTTCATGAGCGTCGACTTCCCGGAGCCGTCCGGACCGATGAGTCCGTGGAGCTCCCCCCGCTCGAGAGCGAGATCGACGAGATCGATCGCCGTACGCTTGCGATAGCGCTTCGTGAACCCCCGCACGTCGACGATCGGCCGGGATGACCAGGGGCCCGGCGGCAGTGAGGGCGCGAGTGGCTCTGGCATCTTTCGTCCTGATGTCACCCGCTACCAGAGCGGCGCATGCCATCGCGCGCCGGTGCGCCAGCGGATCATGGCGTCGCCCGGCAGCCCCGGCGTGAGACGGTGTTCCGGATTCGCATCGAGGTACAGACGCACTTCGTACACCAGCTTCACGCGCTCATCCGGAGTCTGGACTTCCTTGGGCGTGAACTCTGCTCGCGAGGCTATATAGCGCACCGTGGCAGGAAACGCCCGCCCGGGGAAAGCATCGGTGAAGACCTGCGCCGGCAGGCCGAGGCGGACCTTGCCGATCTCCTTCTCCGGCACATACACCTGCAGATACAGGTGATCGAGGTCGACCAGCTCGTAAAGGGGCGTGCCGACGTTGACGACCTCGCCGATGTTCACGAACCGGCCGGTCACCGTCGCGGCGAGCGGAGCGGTGATCGTGAGCTCATCGAGGAGGGTGCGGACCTCGCGAACGCGGGCCTCGGCCTGCGCCCGTGCCGATTCGAGCGCGGTCAGTGCCGCCTCCTGCGCCTTGATGCGCAGCGGTCCGATCAGCGCGTCACGCAGGGCCTGCTCGGCCTTGCGCTGTCCGGCGAGTGCGGCCGCGACCTGCTCCTGCGCGACGTTCCACGCCAGGGCCGACCTCTGGGCGCTCTGCGTGTCCATCAGGTGAGCCGCCACGAGAGCCTGAGCGCGCGCAGAATCCCTGCCCGCCTGCCGCTCGGTGCCCTGCGCCTGCCGCAGGCTCGCCGCCGCCTGCGCGAGACCCGCTTCGGCCGACGCGACGGCGTTCGGAACCTCCCGGCGCAACACGGCGAGCGCCGCTTGCGCGGATGCGGCCTGATTGGCCGCGGAAGCTGCCGCCGCGTTCGCCCCGGCGAGCTGCGCTTGGACCGTGCGATCGTCGATCAGCGCCATCACTTCGCCGGGCCTGGTCGTATCGCCTTCGCGCACGCGAATCGCCATGACGCGTCCCGTGACTCGGCTCGCCAGCGTCACCTTGTCGGCTTCGATCCGGCCGCTCACCTGAACCAGGCCGGTGTCGGGCGCCATGAGGCGTCGCATGACGATGACGGCCGTCGCGGCAGCAGCGAGGCCGATCACCGCAATCGCGGCGAGCTGCATCGAGCGAGACCTCGTCATGGCTGCCAGTCTCGCCGCTGGCCCCGGGGCGCGCCCATTCGGGATAGTCCTTACGGGTCTCCTCGGGCGGATGGCCTCCGGTCCGGAACAGCGCACAGGCTGCCCGCAGCCGCCGGATTCGTGTCGCCGCATGCTGGTCGCGCAGCCGCCCCCCTGCCCGGCCGGGCGCAGCCAGCCGCCGCGGCCAGGCGGCCGCCGGCCCGGATCCCGCCGCTCAGGTAGCCGGCGCACGCCCCCCTTGAATTTGCCGGGCCCGCCCTGAGGTTTGAGCGCGCCCAAGCGGCTCATTGAACCGATAGGAGGTGCTGATATGTTCGGTATTCCCTCGAATATGCCGAGCTCGGTCTTTGACGAGCTTTGGCGATTGCAGCAGGAAGTCGACGAGCTTTTCGGCAGCTGGAGCTCCCCCTTAGGCATCCGCTCCCTGCCCCGGGGCAGCTTCCCGGCGGTCAACGTCGGCCAGACGCCCGAGCGGGTGGACGTCTACCTCTTCGCCCCGGGGATCGATCCCAAGAGTCTCGAGATCTCCATGCAGCAGAATCTGCTGACGGTGTCGGGCAAGCGTGAGGTCAGGGCGGAGGAGGACACGGACTACTATCGCCAGGAGCGCTTCTCCGGCGAGTTCCGGCGCGTCATCACCCTGCCGGAGGACGTCGACCCGGAACGGGTGCAGGCGAAGTATGCCGACGGCATCGTGCAGATCGGCATCCAGCGGCGCGAGTCCGCGCGGCCGCGCCAGATCGAGATTCATTGAACGAAGCGGAGGTCGCTCACATGGCTACCAACACCGAAGTCACCCGGCGCGACGCCAGCGCCGCAGCCCAGGCTTCCGGCGGAACTTCCGCGCAGCGCGCCCAGTCCGCCGAGGCTCCGATCCGTCCTCCGGTGGACATCTGGGAGGACAAGGACGGCATCACTCTCTGCGCCGACATGCCGGGGGTGTCAAAGGACCGCCTGAACCTTCGCATCGATGGCAACAATCTGATCGTCGAGGGCCAGGTGCAGCTCGAGCTGGCGGAGAACGCGGAGGCGCTCTATGCCGACGTGCGCTCCGGTCTCTATCGCCGCAGCTTCTCGCTGAGCGGCGAGCTCGAGACCGGCAAGATCGAGGCGAGCCTCAAGGACGGCGTTCTCACCGTGCGCATTCCGAAGCGCGCGGAGCTTCGACCGCGGAAGATCGAGGTGCAGGCCTCCTGACGGGTCCGGGCCCACGGAGCGCCTCGGTCCGAGCGGCCTGGCGCCCCGTGGCTTTCCGGGTCCTCCTGCCTGCGCGGGACCCTGGCGGTCGGGAGGTCAATGGAACAGCTTCAGCGCATTGCGCAGCGTCTGCAGCACGCCCCAGATGAGCGGTATGCTGACGAAGCTCCAGGCCAGTATCAGCTGAAGAATGCGCGTACCGCTCGGGGTCTGGGTCGACATGGCTGCTCCGCGGTCACTGCGCCAGGAGCGTCGCTTCGCCCTGATTGGGCATGTGGTGCCGCTCGTGCACGGGCCTTATGAAGAGATTGCAGAAGAATCCGATGACCAGCAGGGCCGCCATCAGATACATCGTCAGGTTGTAGGCGTCGGCCTTGGGCACTCCGCGCGCGATCTCGTAGGCGCGCAGATAGTTGACCAGCACCGGCCCGAACACCCCGGCCGCCGACCAGGCTGTGATCAGCCAGCCGTGTATCGCCCCGACGTAGCGGGTGCCGAACATGTCCTTGAGGTACGCCGGAAGCGTGGAAAAACCGCCGCCGTACATGCTGATGATGATCACGAAGCAGAGCACGAAGAGTCCGACGCTGCCGGTGCCGCCCGTGGTCGGCACCAGCGAGTAAAGCACGGTGCCGAGTACGAAGAAGCAGAAATACGTGTTCTTGCGGCCGATCAGATCGGAAGCCGACGCCCAGAGGAACCGGCCCGCCATGTTGAAGAGGCTCATCAGGCCGACGAAGCCGGCGGCGGCGACCGCGCTCACCTTGCCCGGAAACATCTCCTGGCTCATCGCCGAAGCCTGGCCGAGCACGCCGATTCCCGCGGTGACGTTCAGGCAGAGCACCCACCAGATGAGCCAGAACTGCGGAGTCCTCAGCGCCCTGTAGACGTGCACGTTGGCGCTCGTCACCAGCTTCGGCGGCTGCGCCGGCGGGCTCCAGCCGGCCGGCCGCCAGCCCGGCGCCGGGACCCGTACGATGACCGCCCCGACCATCATGAAGATGCAGTAGACGACGCCGAGAACGATGAAAGTCTCGGCGACGCCGACATGCGTGGCGGTGTTGAATTTGCTCATCAGCCAGACCGACAGCGGAGCGGCAATGAAAGCGCCGCCGCCGAAGCCCATGATGGCCATGCCAGTCGCCATGCCGGGACGGTCCGGGAACCACTTGATGAGGGTCGAGACGGGCGAGATGTATCCGAGACCCAGGCCGATGCCGCCGAGCACGCCGTAGCCCAGATAAATGACCCAGATCTCGTGCGCGTAGACCCCGGCCGCGGAGAGCAGAAATCCGCCGCCGAAGCACAGTGCCGCCGTGAACATCGCCCGGCGCGGGCCGCCCTCCTCCACCCAGCGGCCGAACACCGCAGCCGACACGCCGAGGAAGAAGATCGCCAGCGTGAAGATCCAGCCGAGGTCGGTGAGCCTCCAGTCGCCCGGCCCGGGAGCGGTGATACCGAGCAGCCGGGTCATGGGCAGGTTGAACACGCTGAAGGCGTACGCCTGCCCGATGCAGAGGTGGATGCAGAGCGCGGCCGGCGGCACCATCCAGCGGCTGAAGCCGGGACTGGCCACCGTGCGTTCCCGGTCCAGGAAAGAGAGCGGGCGCATGCCGGGAGTGTACCTCGCGGCCCATCGCCGCGGTCGCGGGGGGAAGCGTCGGCTGCGGCTCATATCCACCGCAGCGTTCGTAATGCGATACGACTCTGTTCCGCTTTGGAGCGGCTGCCGCCGCAATCCAGCCGGCGGTCCGCCGAATCGCCGCCGCTCAGTCGCAGGGCGCCGGGGCGTCGGAGCGGGACCTGGTCCGCTGCGCGACATAATCCATGGCGGCGCCGCCGACGGCCCGCGCCGCCATCGGGCGTGCTAGAGTCCCGCTCGAAGGGACCGCCTGCCGCAGGGCAGCGCGGTGAGGACCTCAAAAGAACAAAGCGCCACCGGCATCCGGCGCGCGCTTGCAGAAATAACACCAACACCGGGATGACATCCGATGACCAGAATCTCGACCATCGCCGCGGCTATCCTGCTTTGCGCCGGCGCGCTGCCCGTCGCGCATGCCGACTGCGGACCTGCGCCGCAGCCGGCATTCGCCATACCCGACGGCGCCCATGCGAGCAGGGACGAGATGAGCGCCGCGCGCGACAACCTGAGCGAGTACAGCGCGCAGGTGGCGGCTTACGCGTCATGCCTCGACGCCGAGCAGGCGGATGCCGGGCACGCGGCCGGCGGCGCGGCACGCCGCGCGCGCAGTGAGTATCTGGGCCTCGGCAGCGCCGCCCTCGTGCGGCTCGCCTCGATCGTGAGTTGCTTCAGCCGGCAGGTTCAGGCTTTCGACTCGACCGGCGGGGGACGCGACGCCGGTCCGGCGGAATGCTCGAGCCCGCAGGCCCGGCGCGCGGCCGCCGGCCCGGGCGCGCCAGCACCTCAGTCCCGTTGATTCGGCGGCCAGGGACGGCCCACGGACCGCGTGCGCGCCACGCCCGCCGCGCGCCGCATCGCAAAGACAGAAGGGGCCGGGAAACCCTATACCGAAAGGAGTACCCCCGCGGCTCTCACGCAGGGAATTTCAGCTGCGCGCGCGCATCCCTACACTGCGCGGGCAAGCTGAAAGGAGGTGAGATCGTGACTCTCGTGATAGCCCAGATGATCGTGACGGGCGTGTTGCTCTTCGGCTTCGCGGCCGAAGTTCTGCTCAGTCACTTCGCCCGTTCGAAGTAGTCTCTTCCCGCGGCATCTCCACGCGCTGGGGAGCGCCGCGGGAGGAGCTTTTGGGCAACGGCGGCGGATGGCTCAGGGAAGAACCGTCTTCACGATCGAGGCGTCCAGCGCCTCGTACTCGGAATAGGAGATGGTCTCGTACAGCTCCTGCCGCGTCTGCATCTGTCCGATGAGGCTGCCCGGCCCGTCGTCGCGGCGGATGGCCGCGTAGAGCTGCTCCTGCGCCTTGGCCGCCATCCGCAGCGCGCTCACGGGCCAGATCACCATCCTGTAACCCATTCCCTCGAATTCCGCGGCGGTGAAATACGGAGTGCGGCCGAACTCCGTCATGTTGGCCAGGAGCGGCGCGTTCACGCGGCGCGCGAACTCGCGGAACATCTCCGCGGTGGTCAGCGCCTCCGGAAAGATGGCGTCCGCGCCCGCGTCGAGATAGCGCTTGGCGCGCGCCACGGCACCGTCGAGTCCTTCGCTCGCTGCGGCGTCGGTACGCGCGATGATGTAGAGGTGCCGCCGCGCCCGCGCGGCGGCCGCTATCTTGGCCGCCATGTCCTCCGGAGCGGCGAGCCTCTTGTCGTTCAGGTGACCGCACTTCTTCGGCAGCAGTTGGTCCTCGATGTGCACCGCGGCCGCGCCGGCATCCTCGAAGGCGCGCACCATGTGCATGACGTTGAGCGCTTCGCCGTACCCCGTGTCGCCGTCCACCAGCACCGGCAGCGCCGAAGCGCGGCTCACCTGACGGATGAAGAAGCAGACGTCCTCGACCGTGATGATCCCGAGGTCCGGCAGGCCCATGGAGGCGCTGACCGCCGCGCCCGAGAGATACAACGCCTCGAAACCCTGCCGCTTCGCCTGCAGTGCCGCCAGCCCGTTGTGCGCGCCGGGCAGCCGCAGGATGCCGCCGCGGCGCACGAGGCTCGCGAAGCGCTCGCCCGCGGGCACGGCCGGGAGGCTCTGTCCGACGAGATAGATGCTCATGAGGACGCCCGAAGGTCAGATGACATACAGATCGACGTACTCGTTGACCGGCGTCTGCTCGAGACGGGCATGGTCGAGCGACAGCTCTACGATCGCCTGCTGCTGCTTCTCGGGAAAGCGGCGCGCGAGATTGCGGCGGAACTTCGCCAGCAGGAGCGGGATGCCCTCCCGCCGCCGGCGCCTGTGTCCGATCGGATACTCCACGACGACCTCTTCGAGCGTGCGGCCATCCTTGAGCCGGACGGTGACGGCGTTGGCGATGGAGCGCTTGTCCGGATCGAGGTAGTCGCGCGTGAACTGCGGGTCCTCCACGCATTCGATCCGGGCGCGCAGCTCGTCGATACGCGGGTCGCGGGCGACCTCGTCCTCATAGTCGGCGGCCGTGAGGCGGCCGAAGAGGAGCGGCACCGCCATCATGTACTGGATGCAGTGGTCGCGGTCGGCCGGATTGGCGAGCGGTCCCTTCTTGTCGATGATGCGGATGCAGGCTTCATGGGTGCGCACTCTGATGTGCTCGATGTCGGCGGCGGTCGCGCCCATCTCCCCCAGGCGCCGGTGCAGCTGCATCGATGCCTCCACCGCGGTCTGGGAATGGAACTCCGCCGGGTAGGAGATCTTGAAGAGCACGTTCTCCATGACGTAGGAGCCGTAACCCCGCTCGAACTTGAACGGCTGCCCCCTGAAGAGCACGTCGTAGAAGCCCCACGTCTTCGCGCTGAGCACCGAGGGGTAGCCCATCTCGCCCGTCCTCGCGATGAGCGCCAGGCGAACGGCGCGGCTGGTCGCGTCGCCGGCCGCCCAGCTCTTGCGCGAGCCGGTGTTGGGGGCGTGCCGGTACGTGCGCAGGCTCTGCCCGTCCACCCAGGCGAGCGAGAGAGCGTTGATGATCTCCTCGCGCGAGAGGCCGAGCAGGCGGCCGACGACGGCGGTCGAGGCCACCTTCACCAGCACCACATGATCCAGTCCCACGCGGTTGAAGCTGTTCTCGAGCGCGATCACGCCCTGGATCTCGTGCGCCCGGATCATGGCGGTGAGCACGTCCCTCATCACGAGCGGCTTTCTGCCGGCCGCCACCGCCTGCCGCGACAGCCAGTCGGCGACGGCGAGAATGCCGCCCAGGTTGTCCGAGGGGTGGCCCCACTCGGCCGCCAGGAAGGTGTCGTTGAAATCGAGCCAGCGGATCATGGCGCCGATATTGAACGCCGCCTGCACGGGATCGAGCTGGAACTGCGTGCCCGGCACCCTGGCGCCGTTCGGCACCACCGTGCCCGGCACGATGGGACCGAGGAGCTTCGTGCACGCCGGGTACTCGAGCGCCTCGAGGCCGCACCCCAGCGTGTCGAGCAGGCAATGGCGCGCGGTCTCGTGCGCGAGCTCGCTCTGGATGTCGGCGCCGAGCACGTAGTCGGCGATGTCGGTCAGGACCCGGTCCGGCGCGGGCCGGACGCTGCTGTGCGATGAGGACATGGAGTGTCGCGTGATCTTAAGGCTCGTCGGGAGGTCGCCGGTCTCGGCGGCTCGGCGTCAGGAGCGTTTGTCGATGGGCACGAAGCGCAGCGGCTCGGGCCCGGTGTAGTTGGCGGTGGGGCGGATGATCTTGCCGTCGGCCCGCTGCTCCATCGCGTGGGCGGCCCAGCCGCTGGTGCGCGCGATGACGAAGAGCGGTGTGAACATCGCCGTCGGCACGCCCATCATGTGATACGAGACGGCGGAGAACCAGTCGAGGTTCGGGAACATCTTCTTCGCGTCCATCATCACCGACTCGATGCGCTCGGCGATGGCGAACATCTTCATGTCACCGGCTTCCCTGGACAGCCCGCGCGCGACCTCCTTGATCACCTCATTGCGCGGGTCGGACACCGTGTACACGGGGTGGCCGAAGCCGATGATGACCTCCTTGCCGGCGACGCGCGC
>DASZYK010000390.1:0-3128 GCA_035545455.1 Steroidobacteraceae bacterium | reverse complement strand
GTCGGTTTACGGGCTGCGGCGGCGGTAGTCGCGGGCGTCAGAAATGCCCGCCCGCCAACTCCACTATTCTCAGGATCACGAGTCCGCCCGCGATCACGAGATAGCCGCGCAGGGCCAGCATCGAAAGACGGGCGAGCGGCGTCATCCGCGCGGCGCCCAGCGCGCCGAGCGGCGGCATTCGCCAGGCATCCCGCAGCCGAGCGTCGATGCGCCATGCAGGCGAGCGCAGCGCCTTCACGAAGGGCCGCACCGCGGCGAAGAGACCGAGCGCCCCGCCGCCGCCGAGAATCGCGAGCATGGCGCCGGCGCCGAGACCCGGGAAGAGCACGGCGGCGGTCAGGATGACCGAGAGCAGCAGCAGCACCCCGATCACGATACCGGTGAAGAGGTTGAGCCAGGGGCCGTTCACCCAGGGCCCGAGCACCTCCTCATCATTGCAGAGCAGCAGCAGGAAAACCGTCGCGCTCGGCAGCAACACTCCGGCGAGAGTCTGCACCGCATTGGTGAGCAGGCCGAGCGGCGTCCCCGGCGTCAGCACGAGTGCCGCAGCGAGGCCGATCAGGCCCACATACACGGCATAGAAGGTCTTCGCCTCCTTCGGCCGGTGATGCAGCGAATGCCGCAGCGCGAGCACGTCGCCGATCGCATAGGCCGTCGAGAGCGACACGGACATGGCACCGATCACGCTGGCATCGATCAATGCGACCGCGAAGCATACGCCGGCGGCATGTCCGACATACTTGCCGAGACCCGCCGCGACCTGGCCGGCATCCTGGAACGCACCCAGCTCCGGACGTCCCGCGAACGTCGCCGCCGTGAAGCCGATCATGGCGACGGCGCCGAGCACGACGAGCCCGATGCCGAGGCAGAGGTCGATGCGCTCGTAGCGCATGAAGCGCGGGGTGATCCGCTTGTCGATCACGTAGCTCTGCTGGAAGAAGAGCTGCCAGGGCGCGACCGTCGTGCCGACGATGGCGATGATGAGCAGCATGACCTCGCTCAGCCTGGCGTGCGGCAGATGCGGCACGAGGAAGTCGTGCGCCATCCGGCCCACGGGCGGATGCGCCCAGATGAGCACGGGGACGAGCAGGAGGCTGCCGAGGACGAGCAGCAGCGAGAAGCGCTCGAAGCGCCGGAAATCTCCCGTGCCCGCGGCCGCCACCACGACCGCCGCGGCGGCGAGCACGCCGAGCGGACGCGAGACGCCGAGATAGGACAGGGCCAGGCTGATGCCGATGAATTCCGTGACGATGGTCAGGGCGTTGAGCAGGAAGAGATCGATGACGCTGAACGCGCCCCAGAACCTGCCGTAGCGCTTGAGGATGAGCCGCGCGTGACCGACGCGCGTCACCGCCCCGAGACGAAGGACCATCTCCTGGTTCACATAGAGAACGGGCACTAGCAGGAGCAGCGTCCACAGCAGCGTCGTGCCGTAATTCTGTCCCGCCTGGGCATAGGTGCCGAAGGCACCCGCGTCGTTGTCGCCCACCATGACGATGAGGCCGGGCCCCAGAATGGCGAGCAGAGTGCGCAGCCGCGCGGCCCAGCCGCTCCGCGGTCCGATATCGTGGCGGCGAATCGTGCCGAAGGCGCCGTGGATGTCGCCGGTGTGGGCGTCATCCAGCGCGGCATCGGCAGCCGCGGTGCAGGCATCAGAGTAAGACATGGGCAGATCCTCGAAAAACATGCTTCGCGGCGCGAAGCCACAGCAGGCCGGAGGCATGCGTGCGGCTCGCGCCGTGTCGAGAGCCCTTCATGGAGGATGCGGGGAAGCCGTTCTCGGCTCCCTTGCCGCCGACCCGGCTGGGTCGTCCGGCATGCACCGTCCCGCGTCGGATGGCGAGACGGTGAGAGAGGCGGTATTGCAGGACCGCGACCCTGTAACGTCTCGCCGTCAGACGGCGATGAAGCGGCTACTAGGGCTGGGGTCCATACGGGTACCGGGTGACTGAGCTGGGCGCGGATTCTTTTGGCTCGTGACGCGAAAGTCAAGAGCCGCGCGCGCAAAAAAAAACATCTGGCCCGCGCCGGGCCTCGCCCCTGTCAGCTCAAATCGGGCGGCGCGGGTGTTGGTTTCGGCGGCTCGCGCGTCGGCGGGCTCGCGGCGGCATGCCGGGCGCTCGCGCGCTCCGCTTCCTGCGGCGTCGGCGGCAATTTGCGCGTATCGACGGACGCGCGGTTGACGACTGCAGGATCATCGCGCAGCTTTACGAAGAGTTGTCCGCCCTTGGGGTGCGGCACCGGCAAGGCGTAACCCGGGAAGCCGTCCGGGACCTGCACGGCATGCTCGAAGTCCGGATCGGCCGAGATGGAGTCGACCAGAAAGAGCTCGCTCCCCGAGAGCTTGCACGCCAGCTCAGGCGTCGCGGGACACACGAGCTCGCGCAGCTTCGGCAGACGCACCAGGGTCGCTAGCGGCTGCCAGTCGCCCGTGACGCCCCCCTCCACGACGCGAAACTGCAGCGGCCCGAAAGCGGACGGCCCGAACGCGTTAGCCGGATCGAGCGTCGCGATGGCGACGGAGCGGCTCTCCAGCGTGATGCCGCCGTTCGCGAGGCTGAGCGTGGCGCTGTAAGAGCCGTCCGCCGTGGCTACCTCTATCATCTCGTCGCGCGCAAAGACCGCCGGCGAATTCGCGCGCACGGAGAACGTGAGACGCGCCCGCTGGGGCAGCTCGTCATCGTTCGCCAGCTGAATGTGGCTGCCGGTATTCGACGGCGCCTGCCGCACGCTCTTGCTGATGAGAGCGACGCTCGGCCTCGGCGCGGCGACCAGCGCCTCGAGGTCGAGCACCCGCCCGTCCTTCAATCTGACCTTGGCGAGTCCCGCATCGCCGGATTTCAGGGCCGCCGCCGCCGCGCCGTCCTGCGCCGTCATGGTGAGCTGGTCGACTCCCTGACTGCTCGCGAGGGCGCCCGGAACGAAAGCCACGCCATCGAGCGCGAGCCCGGCCACTTCATCCAGCCGGCTTCCCGTCAGCACGCCCCGACTGTCGCCCGCATGCAGCGTGAAGCTGTCGAGATGAGCGGCCTCCGCGAAGGCGCGCAGCGGCACCGTCTGCGGCGGACTCGCTCCGTACTGCTTGACGAGCAGGGTCAGCTGGCCGGGCTGCGCCGCCTGCAGCGGCA
>DASZYK010000389.1:0-6719 GCA_035545455.1 Steroidobacteraceae bacterium | reverse complement strand
CGCTCGACGCCGCGGTGAATAGCCGCAACGTCCGTTGCCGCGGCCCCGAGCACGATCGCGGGCGGCAGCGCCCGCTCGACGATCAGGCGCGACAGCGGCAGCACCACGATCCCCTCCTCTCTCGCCGCACGGCTCACCTCGAGCTCCGGGATGCCGTCCGCGAGCCAACCGACGATCTGCAATCCGGCCGTGACCCGCTCCAACCGCAGCACGTCCGCGAGCTCCTGCTGCACCAGCTTGACCAGCGCTTCGTGCCGCGTGGTGTAGAGGTCGCGCATGCGGCGCATGTGCTGCTCCATGTGACCCGCCGCGATGAACTCCGCCAGCACGGCCTGATCGAGCACCGACGGGAAGCGCTGCAGCACCGATCTCGCTGCCTCGACCGCTCCCGTGAGCGCCGGCGGCACGACCAGGAAGCCGAGCCGCAGCGCCGGAAACAACATCTTGCTGAAGCTGTTGGAATAGATCACGCAGCCGCGGCGGTCGAGGCTGCGCAGCGCGGCGAGCGGCCGCCCGGAGAATCCCAGCTGGCTGTCGTAGTCGTCCTCGAAGATCCAGGCGCCGGTTTCCCGCGCCCACTCGAGCAGCGCCAGCCGCCGCTGCAGCGACAGGGTCATCCCCAGTGGGAAGTGACAACCCGGCGTGACGCAGGCGAGCTTCGCGGCCCGCGCGCGGCGGCGCCCGGCCTCGCAGTCGATGCCGGCCTCGTCGACCGGAACACCGATCACCTCCGCTTCGGACCCGCGCAGCAGCGCCGGGATGGCGGAGTAGCACGGATCCTCGACCCAGACGCGATCGCGCGGATCGAGCACGAGCCGTGCAACCAGGTCGAGCGAGGACTGGGTACCGGAGGTGATCACGACCTGATCGGGAGCGCATTGCACTCCCCTGGTCAGCTCCACGTAGCGGGCGATGGCCGCTCGTAACGGCGGGAAGCCGAGCGTATCGCCGTGCGTGAGAAGAGTCGCCGCCCCCGTTCTCAGGCAACGCGCGGTGATCCGGCTCCAGGTCCTGATCGGGAATGCGTCGAGCGCCGCGTGATCGAGCCGGAACGTGTGCGCCTCAGGATGGGTCCGCAGCGGAAACGGGTGGCTCACCAGGCGCCGGCCGCGCATCGAGAGTGCCGGCGCCGCCACTGCTGCTCGCGGCCGTGCTCTGGTGAAGGATCCTGTCAGTGATGACAGCGATGTCATCCGACGCACGAAAGAGCCGCTGCCCACGCTGCCTTCTATGTACCCCTCGGCCATCAGATGATCGAAGGCCGCGACCACCGTGCCGCGCGCCAGGCGGTACTGGCTCGCAATGCTGCGGGTCGACGGCAATCGCGCGCCGGGCGGCAGCCTGCCCTCCAGGATGGCGAGCCGGATCTCGTCGTAAAGCCAACGCAGCAGCGTGGCTCCGGTCGCACGGGGCCGGAGCGCCAGGGTGACAGGGGCGGCTGTCTTCGGCACGGCGGTCCTGCTGTCCAGGGTGAAAAGCGGTCCACCGGGTGGTGCGGACAAACACCCGCACACCGGTCCATTCCAGGCTCACGACAAGCGTACCACAGGACGGCGCGCGCGAGCGCTGCGCATCCCGCCTCCTGACCGCGCCGGCAGACTGCTTCAGTCCACGAAGCTCGTTGACACCCGCGATCTGATACCGCTACCATGCCGCCCGGACTCATCCCAACGGAGCGCCGCGCCTGTACCTCGGTATCGACATCGGCACCTCGAGTGTCAAGGCAGTGCTCCTGACGGAGCAAGGCACTCTGGCGGGCTCGGCCTCCGCCCCGCTCGAGGTCAGCCGTCCGGCCCCCGGGTTCTCCGAGCAGGATCCCGAGGCGTGGTGGCAGGCCACGGTGCGCACCGTCACCGGCATTCCGGCCGCGGACCGGGGCAAGGTGCGCGCGGTGGGGCTGTCGGGCCAAATGCACGGCGCGACGCTGCTCGATGCGCATGACCGTCCCCTGCGTCCGGCCATCCTGTGGAACGACGGCCGCTCCGCGGAGGAATGCCTGGAGCTCGAGCGCCGGGAGCCCTCCTCCCGCGCCGTCACCGGCAACATCATGATGCCGGGATTCACGGCCCCGAAGCTCCTCTGGGTCGCGCGTCACGAGCCGGACATCTTCCGCCGCACCGCTTACGTCCTGCTGCCGAAGGATTACGTGCGCCTGCGCCTGACCGGGGAGAGAGTCAGCGATATGTCCGACGCCGCCGGCACCGGCTGGCTGGATGTCGGCCGGCGTGAATGGTCCGATGCAATGCTCGCGGCGACGGATCTCACCCGCGCGCACATGCCGCGGCTGGTTGAAGGCTCGAGTCCCTCGGGAACGCTCACCGCGGACGCGGCCGCTGAACTCGGCCTCCCGCGCGTCGTGGTCGCGGGCGGCGGCGGCGATAACGCCGCAAGTGCAGTCGGACTTGGCGTCGTGCGTCCGGGGCAGGCCTTTCTGTCGCTCGGCACCTCGGGCGTGCTTTTCGTCGTCACTGACCGCTTCCGTCCGAATCCGGAGCGGGCGGCGCACGCTTTCTGTCACTGCCTTCCCGGCCGCTGGCATCAGATGTCGGTCATGCTCAGCGCGGCCAGCACGCTCGACTGGGTGGCGCAGCTCGTCGGCTCGGCCGACCTGCCGCAGCTCGTCGACCGCGCCGAAGCGCATGGCCTCAGCAGACATTCAGCGCTCTTCCTTCCCTACCTGACGGGCGAGCGCACGCCGCACAACGACCCCAGCTGCAGAGGGGTGTTCTTCGGCCTGCGGCCCGACACGACACCCGCTGAGCTCACCGGCGCGGTGCTCGAAGGTGTCGCATTCGCGTTCGCCGACGGGCTCGATGTCCTCACGGAAAAGAGTGACCAGGTCGGCGAGATCAGCGTCACCGGCGGCGGCGCACGGCTGCCCTACTGGGGCCGTCTGATTGCCGCGGCGCTGCGCCGGCCCCTCACCTACCGAGTGGGTGGCGAGGTCGGCGCCGCGCTCGGTGCCGCGCGGCTCGCACGCCTGGCCGCCGGCGAGGGCAGCGAGGAGGAAGTCTGCACGGCCCCGCCGGTGGATCGCGTGGTCCAACCCGACGCCGCGCTCTCGGCGCTCCTTGCCAGCCGCCGCCGCACGTTCCAGCGGCTCTATCGGGATCTCAAGAATACGTTCGTGGAGTTTCGCTCATGAGTCTCTTCTCCAGCATCGAGCCGGTCCGCTACGAGGGTCCGGAGACGGCGAACGAGTTCGCCTACCGGGTGTACGACAAGGACCGCAAGGTCCTCGGCAAGCGCATGGAAGACTGGCTGCGGTGCGCCGTCTGCTACTGGCACTCCTTCAACTGGCCGGGTCAGGACATTTTCGGCGGCGGAACCCTCCCCCGTCCCTGGCTCGCCCCGAAGGTCACCCGGGAGATGGCGGACGAGAAGCTCGAGGCCGCCTTCGATTTCTTCAAGCGCCTGGGCGTCCCCTACTTCACCTTCCACGACGTCGACGCGATGGCGACGGCCGCGACGGTGAAGGAGCACGAGCGCAACCTCGAGGCGATCACGGAGAAGATGCAGCAGAAGATGGCTGCCACCGGCGTGAAGCTCCTCTGGGGCACCGCGAACCTCTTCAGCCATCCGCGCTACGCGGGCGGCGCGGCCACGAGCCCCGATCCCGAGGTCTACGCCTGGGCCGCCGCGCAGGTGCGCTACTGCCTGGAGGCCACCCATCGGCTGGGCGGCGAGAACTACGTGCTGTGGGGCGGCCGCGAGGGATATGACTCCCTGCTCAACACCGATCTCAAGCGCGAGCTCGATCACTATGGCCGCTTCCTCTCCATGGTCGTCGAGCACAAGCATCGCATCGGCTTCAAGGGCACGATCCTCATCGAGCCCAAGCCCTTCGAGCCCACCAAGCACCAGTACGACCGCGACGTCGCCGCCGTGTTCGCCTTCCTGCAGAAGTACGGCCTGACCAAGGAAGTGCGCGTCAACATCGAGGTGAACCACGCGACGCTCGCCGGCCTCGACTTCGAGCACGAGGTGACCGCGGCGCGCGCCTACGGCATCTTCGGCTCCATCGACATCAACCGCGGCGATCCGCGCAACGGCTGGGACACCGACCAGTTCCCCAACAACGCGCAGGAGCTGGTGCCCGCCTTCATCCAGCTCATCGAGAACGAGGGCTTCGGCACGGGCGGCTTCAACTTCGACGCCAAGCTGCGCCGCCAGTCGGTCGACCCGACGGATCTCTATGTCGCGCACATCGGCGGCATCGACACCCTGTCGCGCGCCCTGCTCGCGGCCGCCGATGTCGTCACGGAGCGCAAGCTCGCGCGGCTCAAGGAGGAGCGCTATCAGCGCTGGAGCAGCGATCTCGGCGCCCGCATCGAGAGCGGCGCGATCGACCTCGCCACACTGGCCGACCTCGCCGCGGAGAAGAATTTCGATCCGGCGCCGAAATCGGGCCGCCAGGAGCTGGCCGAGAGTATCATCGCGAGGCACTGCAGATACTGACGTAAGGCTCGCCCGGCCGTGCCAGTCGATCCCATCCGCAGCGTCGCGATCGTCGGGGGAGGCACCGCGGGATGGATGACTGCGGCGACTCTATCCCAGTTCTTCCCTCGGCTGCGGGGCCAGATTCGACTGGTCGAATCGGCCGAGATCGGCACGGTCGGCGTCGGTGAGGCGACGATCCCGCCGATCGTCGAGTTCATCCGGACGCTGGGGCTCGACGAGAACGATGTCATTCGCCGGACCCAGGCGACCTTCAAGCTCGGGATCGAGTTCAACGACTGGACGCGGCAGGACCACTCGTATATTCACCCCTTCGGCCCCATCGGCCTCGCGAAAAGGGGGGTGCCCTTCACCGCCTACTGGCGCAAGCGGTTGCATGCCGGCAAGGCGGCCTCATTGGAGACCTACTCACTCGGCGCGGCCGCCGCCAGGCAGGCCAAGTTCATGCGGCCGATCCGCCGCCCGGATTCGCCGCTCGAGACGATCACCTACGCTCTGCACATGGACGCGGGCCTCTTCGCCGCTTACCTGCGCGCCCACGCGGAGGCGCGGGGCGTCATCCGCACCGAAGGCAAGGTGCGCGGGGTCACCCTGAGGCCCGAGAACGGCTTCATCGAGTCGATCACCCTCGAGAGCGGCGAGCGGATCGAGGCCGACCTCTATATCGACTGCACGGGCTTTCGCGGACTGCTGATCGAAGGTGCCCTGAAGACCGGATACGAGGACTGGACGCGCTGGCTGCCATGTGATCGCGCGGTGGCCGTGGCCTGCGAGCGAACGGGCCCGCTCTCTTCACACACCCGCGCCACCGCGCGCGATGTCGGCTGGCAATGGCGCATTCCCCTGCAGCACCGGGTGGGCAACGGATACGTCTACAGCAGCCAGCTGATGAAGGACGACGAGGCGCAGGACATCCTTCTCTCGAGTCTCGAGGGGCGGCCGCTGCGCGATCCGCTGCGGCTGAAGTTCACGACCGGTCGGCGCCGGCTGTGCTGGAACAAGAACTGCGTCGCCATCGGGCTATCCGCGGGCTTCCTCGAGCCGCTCGAGTCGACGGGCATTCATCTGATCCAGCGCGGCGCCTTCCTGCTGCTGGTCTTCTTTCCCGATCGCCACTTCAGGCAGGCGGACATCGACCGCTTCAACGCGCAGTTCGCGTTCGACTACGAGGGCGCCCGCGACTTTCTCATTGCGCACTACAGCCTGACGGAGCGCCCCGGGGAGTTCTGGCAGCATTGCCGCGACGTGGACATTCCGGACAGCCTGAAGGAGCGTCTCGAGCTCTTCCGCGGCCACGGCCGCATCCTGCGCGACGACCGCGAGATTTTCACGGTCCAGGGCTGGCAGGCGATTCTCGCCGGTCAGAACGTGAAGTGCGCCGGCTACGATCCGATCGCGGACAGCCTGAGCGACGAGCAGGCGCAGCGGGCGCTCGAGGAGATCCGCCAGGTGGTCGCGAATTGCGCCGCGGCCATGCCGTCCCATCAGGATTTCATCGCCCAACATTGCGCGGCGCCGGCCGCCTGAAACGCCGCCAGCGAACCTGCGAGATCGCCGATGGCCCTCAGCCGGTGAGCGGCGGTGGCAGCGCGGCCTGCTGCAGGGGGCGCAGGGCCTGCGCGCTCGCCACCTCGAAGCGCAGCTCCTTGCGCCGGTAGTCGATCGAGACGCGCGAGAAGCGCCGCAGGCAGTCCATGCCGAGGAGCAGCGCCGGCGCCCGGCTCAGGCCCCAGAGACCAAACACCTCGAGCTCCGCGACCACGAGCGTGGTATAGGTGAGCTGGAGCGCGCCGAGTCGGATCTCGTCGATGTTGGTGCCGATGCCGACCATCGTGCCGCCCGTCACGCCAGAGAGGCTCACTGGCCCGCTCACCACCTGTCGATTCGCGGCGTGCCGCTGCAGCGCCGCATAGAGCGCCGGGTTGCTCACGGAGACTTCCGCACCCGTGTCGACAAAGGCCGCCGCGCGTACTCCATCGATGCGGCAATCGGTCGCGCGCAGACGTCCGGAGCTGCCAATGGTGCGCACGACGGCTTCATCGTCATGCGTCCACAGGGCAGAGAAGAAGCCCTGCGGTCGGGTGACCGTCAGCGTCCGGGCCTTGAAATCGAAGATGACCCGCCGCCGATCGAGCACGTCCAGGCCGAGGTAGCCATCGACCCCCATCATCGAGCGCGGCAGCACCGGCACCTCGAGATGCGGGCAGACGAGGTCTCCCAAATCCAGCCTCGCGACGTCGACGAGGTTCGCCGGCTCGCCG
>DASZYK010000388.1:0-2260 GCA_035545455.1 Steroidobacteraceae bacterium | reverse complement strand
GGGCCCGGAGCCGAACGAGGAGCAGCGCGCCGCGATCGACGAGGTCTGCGCCTCGCTCGGCGCTTTCGGAGCTTTCGTGCTGCACGGCGTCACCGGCAGCGGGAAAACCGAGGTCTACCTGCGTGTGGTCGAGCGTGCTCTGCGGCTCGGCCGCAGCGCCCTCGTCCTGGTGCCGGAGATAGGACTGACACCGCAGCTCGTGAGCCGGTTTCGCCAGCGATTCACGGTGCCCATGGCCGTGCTGCATTCGGCTCTCACCGATCACGAGAGGCTGCTCGCCTGGCGGGAAGCATTCAGCGGACGCGCGCGGATCGTCCTCGGCACCCGCTCCGCGGTGTTCGCCCCGGCGCAGGACCTCGGCGTCATCATCGTCGACGAAGAGCACGACACGTCATTCAAGCAGCACGACGGCGGCTTCCGTTACTCCGCCCGCGATCTCGCCGTGGTGCGTGCCCGGCGTGCCGGCATACCGGTGGTGTTGGGTTCCGCCACCCCGGCGCTGGAGACGCTGCAGAACGTCGCGGCCGCGCGGTACACGCGCCTGATGTTGACTCGCAGGGCGGCCGAGGCGGCGCCGCCGCGGCTCTCGCTCATCGACCTCCGCTCGAGCGCCGTGCATGCCGGCATCTCCACGCCGGCGGTGCAGGCGATCGAGCGGCACCTGCGGGCCGGCGGCCAGGTGCTCGTGTTCCTCAACCGCCGCGGCTACGCGCCGACGCTGCTCTGCACGGCCTGCGGCTGGATCGCGCCCTGCCGCGACTGCGACGCGCGCCTCACCGTGCATCTCGGGGCCGCGAGGCTGCGCTGCCATCACTGTGGGGCCGACTGGCCGCTGCCCGAGCGTTGTCCGCAGTGCGGGTTCGCCGTCAAGCCCGTCGGCCAGGGAACGGAAAGGATCGAGGAGACGCTCGCCGCTCTGTTCCCCGGCATTCCCTGCCTCCGGCTGGATCGCGACGTGGTCAGGAGGCGCGGCGACATGGAGGAGGCGATGCGGCGAATGTCATCCGGCGAAGCGCGCATTCTCGTCGGCACGCAGATGGTCACGAAGGGGCATGATTTTCCCAACGTCACCCTGGTCGTGGTGCTGAACGCGGACCAGGGCTTCTTCAGCACCGACTTTCGCGCGCCGGAGCGCCTCGCGCAGACCATCGTGCAGGTCGCCGGCCGGGCCGGCCGCGGCGAGAGAGCCGGCGAGGTGCTCATTCAGACGGAGTTTCCGGATCATCCTCTGCTCCTCAGCCTGCTGGCGGAGGGTTATGACGGCTTCGCGCGTGCGGCGCTGACCGAGCGGCGCCAGGCTTCCTGGCCGCCTTTCAGCCGGCTCGCCGCCGTGCGCGATTCCGCCGGGACGGCCGCGGCCGCGTTGGCGTTCCTGACCGACGCCCGCCGAACGGCCGGCGATCTGCGGGGCGATTCCGGAAACGCTGCGCCGGCACGCGGCGTGAGGCTTCTCGGGCCGGCGCCGGCGGCGATGGCGAAGCGCGCGGGGCGGCACCACGCGCAGCTGCTGGTGGAAGGCGCCGATCGCGCGGCGCTCCATCGCTTCCTCGATGCATGGCTTCCGGTGCTGGAATGCCTGCCGAGCGCGCGCCGCGTCCGATGGGCGCTCGACGTCGATCCGATCGAGGTCTTCTGATTGGGTCCGAGGCAGCCGATCGGGTAAAATTGCGCGTTTGTTCCCCGTGGATCGTTGAACTCTTGAAGCCTGAAATCGAGCAGCTCCTCGCGAGCGCAGTCGCTTCGCTCGTCGGCAGCGTGCTGCCGGAGCCGCCCCCGCCCGGGGCGCTCACGGTCGAGCGCACGCGCGATCCGCAGCATGGCGATTTCGCGACCAATGCCGCGATGCGGCTCGCCAGGCCCGCGGGCTGCAAGCCGCGGGAGCTCGCGCAGAAGATCATCGCCGCTCTGCCGGCCAGCCCGCTCGTGGCGCGCACGGAGATCGCCGGCGCCGGCTTCATCAATTTTTTCCTGACGCCCGACGCCTATGGCCGCGAGCTGGCCGCAATCCACGAGCGGGGCGACCGCTACGGCCAGAGCGGACTCGGCAATGGGGAGCGGGTGCTGCTCGAGTTCGTGTCCGCCAACCCGACGGGGCCCCTGCACGTCGGTCACGGACGTCAGGCGGCTTACGGAGCCACGCTGGCCAACATCCTGGCGGCGGTCGGCTTCGAAGTCTCCCGCGAGTACTACATCAACGACGCGGGTCGGCAGGTCGACATCCTCGCGGTGAGCGCGTGGATGCGGTACCTGG
This sequence comes from Steroidobacteraceae bacterium, assembly GCA_035545455.1. Taxonomy (GTDB): domain Bacteria; phylum Pseudomonadota; class Gammaproteobacteria; order Steroidobacterales; family Steroidobacteraceae; genus 13-2-20CM-66-19. The sequence continues at coordinate 9 of DASZYK010000388.1, read as the reverse complement.
AGGCCTGTG
>DASZYK010000387.1:0-1705 GCA_035545455.1 Steroidobacteraceae bacterium | reverse complement strand
CAAAGAGGCCCCCAACTATCGGGGGTCCTAGCTCGGCTCGTTCGTAAACGGCCCGATCATTCAGCGGGGGCTTGATTCGAAACGCCTTTCCCGGAGCACTCACCCTTGCAACAGCGGACCTCGAAGGATTCCTCCGCGGCGCCCCACGCGGACATTCACGCCCACCGCGTCCTGATCCTCGATTTCGGAGCGCAGTACACCCAGCTCATCGCGCGCCGCGTGCGGGAGCTCGGCGTCTACTGCGAGATCCACCCCTGGGACATCACCGACGCGGAAGTGCTCGCGTTCCGGCCGCGCGGCATCATCCTCTCGGGCGGTCCGGAGTCGGTCACCGACGTCAATCCACCGAAGGCGCCCGATGCGGTGTTCACGCTCGGCGTCCCGGTGCTGGGCATCTGCTATGGAATGCAGACGATGGCGCAGCAGCTCGGCGGCCGCGTGGTGGGATCGACGGAGCGGGAGTTCGGCTATGCCGAAGTCACCGTGACTGGCGCGAGCCGTCTGCTCGATCACCTGGAGGACCGGCGCGACCCCGAGGGCCGGCCCGTGCTCGATGTCTGGATGAGCCACGGCGACCGGGTGGGCACCTTGCCCGAAGGCTTCACGGTCACCGCCTCGACCGCCTCGATACCCTTCGCCGCGATGGCCGATGAGCAACGCCGGTATTACGGCGTCCAGTTCCATCCCGAGGTCACGCATACCACTCAGGGTACGCGCCTCCTCGAGCGCTTCGTGCGTGAGATATGCGCCTGTGATGCGCTCTGGAGCACCGGCAACATCATAGAGGACGCGATCGAGCGGGTGCGCGCGCAGGCCGGAAGCGGCAAAGTGCTATTGGGCCTCTCGGGCGGCGTAGATTCCTCGGTGGTCGCCGCCCTGCTGCACCGTGCGATCGGCGATCAGCTCGTCTGCGTGTTCGTCGATCACGGGCTGCTGCGTCTCGGCGAGGGCGACCAGGTCATGGCCACCTTCGCGCAGCACCTCGGGGTGCGCGTCATCAGAGTGGATGCGGAAGCGCGCTTCCTCGCGGCGCTCGCGGGCGTCGCGGACCCGGAAGCCAAGCGCAAGATCATCGGGCGCACCTTCGTCGAGGTGTTCGACGAGGAGGCTCGGAAGCTCTCCGGCGTCGGCTTCCTCGCCCAGGGGACGATCTACCCCGACGTCATCGAGTCCGCCGGCGCGCGTACTGGCAAGGCGCACGTCATCAAATCACATCACAACGTCGGCGGCCTGCCCGAGAAGATGCACCTGAAGCTGGTGGAGCCGCTGCGCGAGCTCTTCAAGGACGAGGTGCGCCGGCTCGGTGTGGAGCTCGGACTGCCGCGGGAGATGGTCTACCGCCATCCCTTCCCCGGGCCCGGTCTCGGCGTGCGGATACTCGGCGAAGTCCGCAAGGCATACGCCGACCTGCTGCGGCGCGCCGACGCGATCTTCATCGACGAGCTGCGCAAGCACGATCTCTACGACCGCACCAGCCAGGCGTTCGCCGTTTTTCTGCCGGTGCGGTCGGTCGGCGTGATGGGCGATGGCCGCCGGTACGATTACGTCATCGCGCTGCGCGCCGTCGAGACGGTGGATTTCATGACCGCTCACTGGGCGCGCCTGCCCTACGAGTTCCTGGACCACGTCTCCCGCCGGATCGTCAACGAGGTCGCCGGCATCTCTCGCGTGGTTTACGACATCTCCGGCAAGCCGCCCGCGACGA
>DASZYK010000386.1:0-7112 GCA_035545455.1 Steroidobacteraceae bacterium | reverse complement strand
CACTGCGCATAGGGCGCCAGCAGTCCCGCCGACTCTCCGGGGTAGCCGCTGGTCGCAAGCTGCCCGAAGCCGAATCCGTGCAGCGTCCTCCAGATGAGTGTCGGCGGCAGGGACAATGCGAGGTGCGCCATGCCCACGTTCGAGCTCTTGGCGAGCACCATGGCGATGTCGATCGGACCCCAGTCGTGCTCGTCCGTGAAGGTGTGAGCGCCGACCTTGATGAATCCCGGCGAGGTATCGATGATCGAGCGGTCGTCGTAGCGGCCGGAGATGAGGCCGGCGGCGACGAAGAATGGCTTCATGCTGGAGCCCGGCTCGAACACGTCGGTCAGCGCCCGGTTGCGGTACCGTCCGGGCAGCATCTGATCGCGGTCGTTCGGATTGAAGGCCGGCTGATCGACCATCGCGAGCACCTCGCCGGTGGCGATGTCGATCACGACGATGGCGCCGGATTTCGCCTTCTGGTCGGCGACCTGCTCCTTCAGCGCGCGATAGGCGAGATACTGGATGCGCAGATCGATCGAAAGCACCAGGTCCCGCCCCGGCCGCGCCGGCCGGATGCTCTCCACGTCCTGCACGATCCGGCCATAGCGGTCCTGGATCACGCGCTTCTCACCGTCGATCCCGGTGAGCCACTGGTCGTAGGCAAGCTCGAGCCCCGCCTGTCCCTGATCGTCGATGTTGGTGAAGCCGATGAGCTGACCGGTCACCTCTCCGGCAGGGTAGTAGCGCCGGTACTCGCGCGACAGATACACACCGGGTATGTCGAGCGCCTTGATCCGGGCGGCCTCCGCCGGCTGGCACTGGCGCGCGACGTAGAGGAAGTCGCGGTCGAGATTGCTCGAGACGCGCCGCATCAGCGTCTGGCGGTTGAGCCCCAGTGCCGCGGCGAGCCGTGCGACCTGACCGCTCGCGTTAGCGATCTGCTTCGGGTTGACCCAGATGGAATCGACCGGCGTGCTGACGGCGAGGGGCTCGCCGTACCGGTCCGTGACGGTGCCGCGATGCGCCGCGATGTCGACCACCCGCGTGAAGCGGGCATCGCCCTGCTTCGACAGGAAGGAGTGCTCGAAGAGCTGCAGATCGACCGCGCGGCAGAGGAGCGCCCCCGCGGCGAGCACGAGCATCCCCGCAAGGAAATGCGCCCGCCAGCGGAACGAGCGGGGCGCGGAGTGGCGTGCGCTGCGCGTCCTCATGGCTGTACGATCACGATGTCCCTGGGCGCCGGCATGGTCATGTGCAGCTTCTTGCCCGCCACGCTCTCGACGAGGGCATGCGTGGACCAGGCACTCTGCTCGAGCTGCAGCTGGCCCCACTGGATGTCCAGGTTGTCCCGTTGAGTGGTCAGTTGCTCCAGCTGGATGAAGAGCTGGCGCGCGCGGAACTTGCAGTAGACCGCGCCCGCGGCGGAGAGCAGCACCGCGACCCAGAGTGCGGCGACCGCGAGCCCCAGCGTTGCGGCGGCGGGCCTCATACTGCTTTCTCCGCGACACGCAGCAGCGCGCTGCGCGCGCGCGGGTTGCGCGCCACCTCGTCCCTGCCCGGACGGATCTTGCGGCCGATCAGCTTGAGGCGCGGCATGAGCTGCGGCGGCAGGATGGGCAGGGAGGCGGCCGCCGGGTCGGGCTGCGACTCCCGCTGCATGAAACGCTTGACCAGCCGGTCCTCCAGCGAGTGGAAGCTGATGACCGCCAGGCGCCCGCCCTTGGAGAGCGAGTCGACGGCGCCCGTCAGCCCCTTCTCGAGCTGCCCGAGCTCATCATTGATGTAGATGCGCAACGCCTGGAAAGTCCGGGTGGCCGGATGCTTCCCCGGCTCCCGCGTCCTTACGGCGCGCGCCACCAGCTCCGCCAGCTCCCGGGTGCGCTCGATCGGGTGCTCGCGTCTCGCCGCCACGATGGCCTGCGCCACGCGGCGCGCGAAGCGCTCTTCTCCCAGGGTGGCGATCACCTCGCGAATCTCGTCGACGCCCGCCCGAGCGAGCCACGCAGAGACCGGCTCGCCGCGTGTCGGGTCCATGCGCATATCGAGCGGACCGTCGGCCCGGAAGCTGAAACCGCGCGACGGCTCATCCAGTTGGGGCGAGGAAACGCCGAGGTCGAGCAGAACACCCCGGCAAGGTCGGCCGCCCGCATGTGCCGGCACGAGCGAGCCGATATCGGCAAACGACGCGTGCACGAGCGCAAGCCGCATTTCGCCGGCGAAGCGCCGGCTGCCGGCCGCGATGGCTTCCGGGTCCCGATCGAGCGCGAGCACGCGGCCTTCTCGACCCAGGGCCTGGAGTAGGAGTGCCGTATGACCGCCGCGCCCGAACGTCGCATCGACATAGTAACCATCCGGCTCGAGGGCCAAGGCCTCGAGCACTTCAACCGCGAGCACCGGGATGTGCTCGACCACGCGCCTGACTCTTACAACGACAGCGAGTCGAGCTCCGACGGCAGATCCGTCGAGGCCTCCTCGCTCTGCAACCATTCATCGAGCCGCTCGGCCCAGCGCGACTCGTTCCACAGCTCGAAGCGGCTGCCCTGACCGATCAGCATGCCGTGACGCTCCAGACCGGCGAACGCGCGCAGCTCCGGCGGCAGTAGAATCCGGCCATGACCATCGAGCTCGAGATCGTTCGCATGGCCGACCATGAGCCGCTGCAGCCGCCGCGCCTGCGCGTGCAGGGTCGGCAGGCTCATCAGCTTGGTCTCGATGAGCTCCCACTCGGGCAGCGGGTAGAGGAGAAGACAGCGGTCCCGATCCACGGTGACCACGAGCCTTCCCTGGGCGCGCTCGATGATCTGCTCCCGATATCGGGTGGGCATGACCATCCGGCCTTTCTCGTCCAGAGTGATTTTTGTGGCGCCGCGAAACATGGACCTGTGTGAGGGATCAACCCATCGCCTCCCACTTTCTCCCACTTCCTGCCACTATAGGAATCGCGGACGCGCTATGTCAATTGAAATAGTGAGAAATTTGTCGCAATCACAGTGAGTTATGTCCAACCGGAGAGCCCTTCAAACAGTACTCCGGAGTCATTCGTCTTAGCAATCAGCAGCTTGCCTGAACAACCTTATCCAGTAGGTTATCTTGGGCTCGGCCGCGGCCTTTTTCCCGCGCATCCTTGCGCCGCTGCACGTGTACGCGGGCTCGCTTGGCGAACCCCGTCGAGGCCTGCGTAGCGCATCAGAAGGCATGTTTGATCCACTCGATCCGCGGAGCCTCGCCGCGCGGATCGGATACGACGATGACGTCGAATCGGGCACGGAGTCGCGCGAGGTCCTTCCTTTGCTGCAGTAGTCGGCTCGCCGCGCGGAACAGCCGCCGTTGCTTGCCGGCGTCAACGCTCGCCGCCGCCCCTCCATATGCGTTCGACGAGCGGGTGCGGACCTCGACGATGGCCAGCTCGTCCTCGCCCAGCTGCGCGACGATGTCGAGCTCGCCGCACCGGCAACGATAGTTCCTCAACAGGATGCGTGCTCCCTGCGATTGGAGGTATGCCGCCGCGGCGTTCTCGGCCTGCCGCCCGATCGTCTGCCTATCGGTCATGCGCTGCGCGCACGAAGCCGCAAGAGATTCCCCTGGTCACGACCCTGGCGAGCGAGGCAGCGGGGTGATCTCGCCGCCGTGAAACTGCGCCCAATTGAGCTGGCGGCGGATGCGCCCGTCAGGGTCGAGCGTCAATTCGCCAGTCAGGCCGCTGATGTCCAGCGACGATGGCGCCGAGTTCTGCCGCAGCGCCTCCGCAATCCGATAAGCGTCGAAACCGAAGGCGAAAAGGCGCCCGCGCGCCGGACCGCCGGCGGGCCAGGCCTGGCTGGCAGCGGACCTGACGGCCTCGGCCAAGGGGCTGCCGAGCATCCACGGCATGTCGGGAAACGTCAGCCCGTCGAGGTCCTGATTGGCGCGCGGATCCGGCTCGAAGGCATCCGAGGTCGCGTAGGACGGGATGTCTCCCGCGTAGAAAAAGCGCAGCTGCGGCTGCAGCAGCCGCTCGACCGGCGCGGGCGCGGGCGAGAAAATGAACTGGATGTCGTCACGACGCCGGGGCACGAACTCCAGATGCGTCCCCAGAAGCGATTCCAGCCGGTCGAGCCGCGCGCGGCTCTCGTCGATGCGCAGCACCTGCCTGATCGGATCGGAATAGTCCGCTTGCGAGCCGTCGATCATCGTGCTCGCGAGCACCGTGCCGCCGCCGTTCTGAAGCTGCTGCGTGAAAGCGGCCAGCACGCGCGAGCCCCAGTCTCCCGCCGGCACGATGGCGACGCCCAAATGATGCCCGTCGCTCAGCACCCTGCCGGCGACCAGCCGGGCCTCGTCGACGGGCGAGAGGGCAAACTGGAAGAAAAGCGGCGGCGCCTGCGCTCCCTGCGGCAGGAAATTGAGCGCCAGCAGCGGCGGACGCTGCATGCGGTCCGCGGCGGCGGCCGCGACGGCCTGACGGGTCAATGGTCCCACGATGATGTCCGCGCCGGCCTGAGTGGCAGCGGCGATGACATCGGGAATCGATTGCCCTCCGCCCGTGTCGTAGACGCTCACCACCGGCCGCTGCTGCGCCGGCGTCTGGTAATACGCAGTGAGGAAGCCGTCCCGCACACTCGTGGCCAGATGTCCCGCTGCGCCGGTGATGGGCAGCAGCAGGGCAATGTGGGCCTGCGCAGCGAGCGGCTGCGGCTGCTCGCCGAGAAGCTGACTGCGAACCACCTCGACCGCGGGATGTCCCGGATGGGCCGACACCCAGGCGGTCAGGTCGGCGGTCGCGACGGTCGGGTTGCTCGCCGCCTCCGCCGCGAGGGGCGCAAGCTCGAGCCACCCCCGAACGACCGGGCTCTTCTCGGCCGCCGGATTCATCTTGATCCCGTGCTCCGATGCGGAGCGAAGGGAGTCGAGGAGCGCAACCCGGCTCTGCTGGACGGCCGCGGCATTGAGCAGCCAGTGCTCCAGCTGGATTTCCGCCCGGACGCCGGCGGCGGGATGTCCGGCCGCGAAGGCGGCTTCCTGCCTCAGGCGCAGATACCGGCTCGCCGGCTCCGCCTGCTGCGGCATCGCGACGGCCTGAAGCAGCTCCCACGCGCGCACCGGATGGCCGCGCTGCAGGGCCAGCCGAGCCTCGATCAGCGAGCGCTCGAGCGTGTCATCGGCCGTGAGCGGCTGCGCGAGAAGATCCAGGGCACGAGCCGCATCGTCCGGACGCTCCGCGGCGAGATAGGCTTGGGCAGCCTGGAGCGCAAAATGGTTACGCTGGGCTCCACGGCTCTCGTTGGCCAGCGCCTCGTACACCTGCGCGGCGCCGGCCGGATTGCCCTGACGGGCCAGTGCCGCGGCTTGCTCCGCGGAAGGCGCCGGGCCGCGCGGAACAGCGGCGCAGCCCGCGAGGACTAAAGTGACTGCGGCGAGCGCAGCCAGACCGACGGTCCATCGCACGTGCATGGTTGAGAAGCCTTTGTGCCAGAGCCAAGCTTGGGGCCGCCAACGGCAGCGACATGAAAGGAGGATTATAGTGAGCAAGCCACGAGGCCGGTTGCAAGTCGTCGCGACGCCGATCGGCAACATGGGCGATGTCAGCGCGCGGGCAAGGCAGGCGCTCGAGAGCGCCGCGGCCGTTGCGGCCGAGGACACGCGCCACACCGGGGCACTCCTGCAGGCGCTCGGCATCGCGCGGCCGCTGCTGTCGCTGCACGCGCACAACGAGACACAGCGCGTGCCGGAGGTCCTGGCGCGGCTCGCCGCCGGAGAGACGATCGCGCTCGTCAGCGACGCCGGCACCCCGTTGCTGTCCGACCCAGGGTATGAGCTCGTGCGCGCCGCCGCCGACGCAGGCTTCGAGATCGAAGCCGTCCCCGGCCCTTCCGCCATCACGAGCGCCCTGGCCGTCGCGGGCCTGCCCGTGAGCCGCTTCTGTTTCGAGGGCTTTCTGCCGGCGCGCGACCGCGAGCGCCGGACGCAGCTTGCGGCACTCGCCGACGAGCCGCGCACGCTGGTCTTCTTCGAGGCGCCCCATCGCATCGCCGCGGCTCTTGCCGACCTCGCCGCCGAATTCGGCGGCGATCGCCGCGCGGCAGTCGCGCGCGAGCTCACCAAGGCGCACGAGACGATCTACCGCGGCACCCTGGCGGAGCTGGCGCAAAGGGCCGCAACGGAAGACAACTTCAGGCGGGGTGAAATCACGATCGTGGTGGCGGGCGCCGCGCGCGAGGCCGCCGGCGTCGATAACGCCCTTCTCCGCCGCGCCGTCGACCTGCTGTCGAAAGAGCTGTCGCCCAGCCGCGCGGCCGCCATTGCCGCCCAGCTGACCGGTGCGACGCGCGCCGAGGCCTACGCACTGATCCAGCAAAGAAATCCGTCTCCGGCTCCCGAAAGCGATTAAACCGCGGCGCCCGTCCCAATATAATGGCGCGGGGAGCCGGCCAGGCAATCGCTGCTCCGACTCCGGTCGGAGGGGAGGAAAGTCCGGGCTCCGGCGGATCAGGTGCCAGGTAACGCCTGGGGGGCGCGAGCCCACGGAAAGTGCAACAGAAAGCAAACCGCCCAAGCTCTCGTGGTGAAAGCCGCGAGGGACGGCAAGGGTGAAACGGTGCGGTAAGAGCGCACCGCGGCCTTGGTAACAAGGCTGGCATGGCAAACCCCACCTGGAGCAAGGCCAAATAGGGAAGCAGCGGGCTCTGGCGACAGAGCGCGCAGCGCCGATCCGCGCGCGCTTCCGGGTAGGCCGCTAGAGGTCCACGGCGACGTGGATCGCAGAGGAATGATTGCCCTCGACAGAACCCGGCTTACAGGCCGGCTCTCCTTGGATTTGGCGCAAAGAGCGGCATCCTGCCGCTTTGCGCGGCCAGCCCAGTGACTCGATCGGCCTCGCGGCCCCGGGAGCGGCCCGGGGCCGCTCCATTACTTGCTTTCGGACGGGGTTCTTGGATGGGTGCGCTGGGATGCTTGCTGGATCGCTTTCGTGCTCCCTGCAAGAGAGGGCCTCGCGTGCAAATGTCTTTGCCGCGGGGCTTGCGTGGCAGGGATGCCGCCAAGCTGAGCCTCCAGGGATTGGTGAGCCGGCGCGAGCCGGCGCAACCCGGATTGACGGCGTCCCCGCGGCAAAGACTTTTGCATGCGAGGCCCGGAGTGCGAAGCAGCCG
>DASZYK010000385.1:0-1979 GCA_035545455.1 Steroidobacteraceae bacterium | reverse complement strand
CGACAAGGACCTTTACGATCTGGAGCCGGAGGAGTCCAAGCACATCCCGACCGTCTGCCACTCCCTGGACATGGCGATCGACTATCTCGACAAGGACCGCGAGTTCCTCACACGCGGCGGAGTGTTCACCAACGACGTGATCGACGCCTACATCGGCCTGAAGATGCAGGAGATCACGCGCTTCCGCATGGCGACCCATCCGGTGGAGATGGAGCTGTACTACAGCTGCTGACGGGCAAGTGGTGAAGAGGTGGTGAAGAGAGACGCCCCTGCATCCGGCCTCGGAGCCTCCCCGCGCCGCGGGGAGCGCTCCGGGCGGGGGCCAAGGGCGGTGCCTCCATCGGGGATGCCGGACGTGTCCCCGATCCCCTCGAAGCGCCGGCCGGGCATGGCGCGGCCCGGCGCGCCGCCGGTGACCGCGCCCTGTGACGGCGTCACTTTGTGCCCCGACCGGCGCCGGGCTATGCTCGGGCCCTATGCGCCAGACCCGATTTACCTTATTGCGGCCGGCCGGCCGTCAGATCGCGGCCGCCGTGTGCGTGGGCCTGCTCGCCTCCACCGCGGTCGCGGGCGATGGCGGGCAGACGACGGTCTACAGGTGGGTCGACGCCAAGGGCGTCGTCCACTACAGCGACCAGCCGCATCCGAACGCGCAGAAACTGGAGATCCGCGGGGCGCAGACCTTCTCCGCGCTGACTCTGCCGCAGTCTCCCGCGGCGCAGCCGCCGCCGGGACAAGGCCAGCCCCCGGGCCCCGCCTACCAGAGCTGCGACATCGCTCAGCCCACCGATCAGCAGATGCTGATGAACGTCCAGCAGGCGACCGCCGTGGTGCAGACTTCACCGCAGCTGCGCCCCGGCGACGAAGTCCGCCTGTTCGTCGACGGCAAGCAGATCCCGGGCTCCGGCACTTCCTTCACCTTCCCGGTGTTCCGCGGGCAGCACTCGGTGCAGGCCGTGATTCAGGACGGCACCGGCCAGATCGTCTGCGAGACGAGCACGGTCACGTTCTTCGTGCACCAACCCTCGATACAGAACCCGCACAACCCGGTGCATCCGCACTAGCCGGCGGCTCCGCCGCGCCGTCTGCCGCTGAGGCGAGTCGGTTAGGAGGTACTTTCCGGGCGGCCCGATACCAGGGACGGCTGCAGGCGCCGCAGATCGAGCAGGGAGGGATCGGTCATGGCCGCTGAGTACGGCATCCCCTCGGCCCTCTCGCATTTCGATCCCACCGATCTCCTCGACGCGCTCTCCACCGGCATCATCGTGCTGGACGCGCAGCTCTGCGCCATCTACGCCAACGTCGCCGCGCAGGACCTCCTCGCCTTCAGCCTCAACAAGGCGCGCGGGCGCCCCTTCCCGGAATTCCTGCTCGACGGCAACGGCCTGACCGCCATCCTCCGGCGCGCGCTCGAAGCCGGCGAAGGCATCGCCGATCGTGAGCTCACGATACGTCCGGCCGGCTCGCCCCGCGAGAGCCGCACACTGGATGTCACCATCACGCCGCTCGAGGGTCAGGTCACCGGAACGCACCTGCTCCTCGAGCTCGCCGACACCACGCAACGGCAGCGCATCTCGCGCGAGAACGACCTGCTCGCCCGCCTCGACGGCAGCCGCCTCATGATCCGGCAGCTCGCCCACGAGATCAAAAATCCTCTCGGCGGCCTGCGCGGCGCCGCCCAGCTCCTCGAGCGCGAGCTGCAGGGCGCCGGGCTGAAGGAGTACACCCAGGTCATCATCGGCGAGGCGGACCGGCTCGCCGCTCTGGTCGACTCCATGGCGGGCCCCAAGCGGGTGCCGCAGAAGTCCCTCATCAACGTGCACGAGATCTGCGAGCACGTGTACCACCTGCTGCGGGCCGAGGCGGCCCCGGCGATCCACATCGAGCGCGATTACGATCCCAGCCTGCCGAACGCGATGCTGGACCGCAATCAGATCATCCAGGCCCTGCTCAACGTCGCACGCAACGCGATGCAGGCG
>DASZYK010000384.1:0-4051 GCA_035545455.1 Steroidobacteraceae bacterium | reverse complement strand
CCTCCCCGTCCGCGCCTCCGCGGTGAAGTCGACTCCATACCCCACCGCCTCCAGCAGCCGCTTCTCGAACACCCGCAGGACCGCCTCGACCCGCCCCCCCGCGCGCAGCCCGCTCAGCGCCCGCCGATAATCGTCGAAAACCTCCGCCATCGGATCATGGCGCGTCGTCAGCTTGAGGAGCAGCTCGTTGAGATAGAAGCCCGCCATGAGGCTCCCCGTCGGCAAGGGCACCGCGCTCTCCGCGCTCTCCGCCCCGGTGAGCTGCCCCGCCTCACGTCCCACCTGAAATGACAGCAGCAGCAGGTCGAACGGCTGCAGCACGCCCCCGAACCGCGGCTTCGGCCCCCGTACGCCGCGCGCGAACAGCGTCAGCCGTCCGTGATCCCGCACCAGCACCTCGAGAATCCGGCTGGTATCCCGGTAAGGCCGGTGGTGCAGGATGTACCCCGGCGCCAGCAGAACGCGGCGGGGATGCGCAGTCATCGCTCTCTTACTCCAGCCCCAGCTCCCGCAGAGCCCGGGCATTGTCCGCCCAGTTCTCCCTGACCTTCACCCAGAGATTCAGGTGCAGCCGCCGCCCGAGCATGGCATTCAGCGCCAGACGCGCCGAGGTGCCCACCCGCTTCAGCCGCTCCCCCTTGCCCCCGATGACGATCGGCTTCTGGCCCTCGCGATCCACCCAGACGGCCGCATCGACGGTGAGCTGCCCGTCCTCCTCCGCCATCTTCTCCACCTCCACCGCGATCCCGTACGGCACCTCCTGATTGAGCTCCAGAGTCAGCTTCTCGCGGATCATCTCCGCGATCCGGAACTGAATTCCCCGGTCCGTCAGCTCTCCGCCGGGAAAGAGCGGCGCGGACACCGGCAGGTGCGCCGCGATCGAGTTTCGCAGGTCATCGAGATTCTTCTGCTTGAGCGCCGACACCGGCACCAGCGCCAGGAACGCGTGCCGCCGATCCAGCTCCGCGAGATACGGCAGCAGCCGCTCGCGCGGCTTCACCTTGTCGACCTTGTTGACCGCAACCAGCACCGGACGGCCCGCGCGCGCGATGCGCTTCAGCACGAGCTCGTCCTCCGTGTTCCACACCAGCGCCTCCACCACGAACACGACCAGGTCCGCATCCTCGAGGGCAGCGGCCGCCGTCCGGTTCATCGCTTTGTTGAGCGCGCGCTTCGCCTGGCTGTGCAGCCCCGGCGTGTCGACGAACGCGATCTGCGCATTGGGCAGCTGAACGAGGCCGAGGATCCGATGCCGCGTGGTCTGCGGCCGGGGCGTGACGATGCTCACCTTCTGCCCGACGAGCGCGTTGAGCAGTGTCGACTTGCCGACGTTCGGGCGCCCGACGAGCGCCGCGAAGCCGCAGCGAAAATCAGCGGAGGAGTCAGTCACCTTGAGGGCCCGCGCCGGTGTCGATATCCGACAGTATGCGCTCGGCGGCCTCCTGCTCGGCACGCCGGCGGCTCGATCCCCGGCCCTGGGCCGAGAGCCGCAGCGCCGGCACCTCGCAGGTCACGTGGAAGGTCTGCGCGTGCGCCTCGCCCTCGACGCGCTCCACCCGGTACCGGGGCAGCGAGAGCCCCCGGGATTGCAGGTTCTCCTGCAGCCGCGTCTTGGCATCCTTGAGCTCATGCGGCGCCGGAAGGGCCGCGATCAAGGGTCCGAACAGCCGCTCGATCAGGGCTTCGGCCGCCGCGAGACCGCCGTCGAGGTACAGCGCCCCACAGACCGCTTCGAGCGCATCCGCCAGAATGGACTGGCGGCGAAAGCCGCCCGTCTTGAGCTCGCCCGAGCCGAGCCGCAGCGCCTCTCCCAGCTCGAGTGAGGCAGCCACCCCGGCCAGCGGCTCGCCGCTCACGACCCGCGCCCTGAGGCGGCTCAGATCGCCTTCGCTGGCGTCCGGGAAGGCCGCATAGAGGTGATGCGCCACGACGAGGTTGAGCACCGCATCGCCGAGAAACTCCAGGCGCTCGTTGTTGGGCCCCGGAGCGCTGCGGTGCGTGAGCGCCGCGCGGAAGAGCGCCGCATCACGCGGCTCATAGCCGAGCTCGGCGCGTACCCAGGCGAGCGGCCAGTCGGGCCTATCCACCGCCGCTCAGCGTAACGGTCTTGTCGAAGGCGACCTGCAGCGTGATGTGCGCGAAGAGCGGCGCCTGGTCGTAGTACGCCGCCTCGACCCGCCAGCCCTGGCCCACGCGGGTGATCGAGATGTCCTTGACCGTCGGATAATCCACGCTATCGACGTCGAAGTGCTTCTGGATGGATTCCCGGATGCTCTGCGGCGTCGCCCCGCCGGTGCGATACTCGTCCGCCAGCTCGTTCAGGGTGCGCGCCACGTCCATGTAATTGAGGTACACGGGCGTGAGGCGGATTCCGGCATAGATGATGATTGCGAACGGGATGAGCAGCACCAGCCACCCGATCGCCGTCACGCCACGTTGACGCGCAAGCATTGTTGAACCCCCCGCTACTCGATTTTCTTGCCGATCCGGCTCCAGATGGGCCCGCCGGTGCGCTGTGGATCCCAATTGAACCAGATGTAGGTCGCCTTGCCCACCAGGTTCGCATCGGGCACGAAGCCCCACACGCGGCCGTCGTCGCTGTTGTCGCGGTTGTCGCCGACCATGAGGTACTCGCCGGGCGGCACGACCTTGGTGACCACCTCGGGCTCGATGAGGGGCATCGCGCCCGGCGGCGGGTTGCCGCCGCAGACGTAACCGCGCGCATCGCTCCGTCGGCAGCCCGGCAGCGGATAGGGAGTGACCTGCAGCGGCACCGGACAGAGAAGGGCCTGGTGGGTATGAAGGCCGAGCTGCTCGACGGCGAGCTGCATGTTGAGGTAGCAGCCGTCGTTATAGGTGCCCGTCACCTTGAACGGGATCACCTTGCCATTGATGATCAGCCGGTCGTCGCGCACCGTCACATGATCGCCCGGAAGGCCGACCACGCGCTTGATGTAGTTCTCAGAAGGCTCGAGCGGGTACCTGAAAACCACCACATCCCCCCTCTTGGGACCGCCGGTGTCCAGGATCTTGGTGTTGGTGATGGGGAGCCTCAGGCCGTAGGCGAACTTGTCGACCAGGATGAAATCCCCGTCGAGGAGCGTCGGCATCATGGAGTCCGAGGGGATGCGGAACGGCTCGAACACGAACGAGCGCAGCAGCAGCACCGCCACGGCCACCGGGAAGAAGCTGCGTGCGTAGTCCACGGTGCCCGGCTCCGGAATGGCCGCCGGATCCTTGCCCGCCGCCTTGGCCGCCGCGCGGCGACGCCGGCGCAGCACCCAGGCGTCCGCCGCCCAGATGACGCCCGTCACCCCGGAAATCGCGACCAGCACCCCGCTGAAATCGAGCTGCTCGGCGACGAGCAGCCGCACCACCGCCGCGCCGATGAGGATCGGCAGCACATGGTAGGCGAGGGACATCGCGGCGGAGTCGGGGACCGGCTTGGGAGCGGCCGCGATCTGCCGCCGGGGCCGCAGGAACCAGTCATCGACGATGCAAAGGAGCCCGACCGGCAGCGCGAGCCAGGACAGGGCGAGAATGACCTGCATGAGGAGTGGGGGCATTGCTCGCGCGTCCTACTTGCGCCCGACCTTCAGGACGGCGAGGAACGCCTCCTGGGGAATCTCGACCCGGCCCAGCTGTTTCATACGCTTCTTGCCTTCTTTCTGCTTCTCTAGGAGCTTGCGCTTGCGGCTGACGTCGCCGCCGTAACATTTGGCGAGCACGTTCTTGCGCAGCGCCTTGACCGTGGCGCGCGCGATGATGGCGCTGCCGATCGCCGCCTGCACGGCAACCTCGAACATCTGCCGCGGAATGAGCTCCTGCATCTTGTCCACGAGCTCCCGGCCCCGCTGGTAGGCGCTCTCCCGGTGCACGATGATCGAGAGCGCATCGACCCGCTCGCCGTTGATGAGGACGTCGAGCCTCACGAGGGGCGCGGCCTGGAAGTGCGAGAACTCGTAGTCGAACGACGCGTAGCCGCGACTCACCGACTTCAGGCGGTCGAAGAAATCGAGGACCACCTCCGCGAGCGGCAGCTCGTATTGCA
>DASZYK010000383.1:0-6558 GCA_035545455.1 Steroidobacteraceae bacterium | reverse complement strand
TAGGGGCCGGCCGGATCGCGATCGGAAAAAAACAACGTGATCGTGACGTGAGCGTCGGCCGGGCCCGCGTTGAGCAGACACACGCTCTCGTGGCTCGCGAGGGCCGGCTCCGGCCCGTGGCTCCATTGCGGAATATAGCCTTCGGCGACGGCCCAGCGCCGCCGGCCGATTCCGCTCTCAGCCCGTCGCATCTGCTCGCTCACTTCTCGCCTCCGTCAGGCGCGCCGCAGGAAACGTGCCGGCGCGGTGCCGGAATCAGCCCGTGCGGGCGGCCAGACTGGCCAGGATCCAGATCGTCCCCCCGATCATGAAGAAGAGCAGCAGCCCCGAGAAGAGGATGAGATGCAGGTCGTCCACGTTCTGCCGCGGCGGGTTGATGTGCAGAAAGAAGCGGAAGTGAACCATGATCTGCACGAGCGCGCAGGCGCCGATCGCGAGATAAAGGCCGTGCGGCGGCAGCACCGACCAGTTGACGAGTCCAAACGCCGCGAGGGTCAGCAGGATTGCGAGGGCGTATCCCCAGAGGTACTGCCGCAGCTCGCGCCTGTGCTCGGCGCGAGTGCCCGGCGCTCCGTCATCAGCGGGACTCACGCCAGGCCTCCCAGATAGATGACCGTGAAGATCGCCACCCATACGATGTCGAGAAAGTGCCAGAAGAGGCCGAGCCGCAGGAGTCCGAGCTTCACGTCCCTGTCCACGCCATGGATCCTGATCTGGGCGATGAGCGCGATCATCCAGACGATGCCGCTCGTGACGTGAAGTCCGTGCAGGGGCACGAGGGCGAAGAACGCCGAGAGAAAACCGCTGCGGTCGGGTCCGGCGGCCTTGCGGAACATGGAAAGGAAGTCGTGCACTTCCAGCCCGAGAAAGAGGCCCCCGAGGCACAGCGTCACTGCCAGCCAGGCGAGGAGCGGTCCCTGCCGCCTGCCGTATTTGAGCGCAAGCGACGCCATGCCGTAAGTGAAGCTGCTCGAGAGGAGGGCGAGCGTCTCGATGAAGGCGCTCCTGATGTCGTACAGCTTCGCCGGTCCGGGACCGCCCGCGCGCGCGTGCAGCATCGCCGCGTAGGTGGCGAACAGCAGGCCGAAAACGATCGCGTCGCTCATGAGGAAGACCCAGAACCCGAACAGCAGCTCACCGCTCTTGGTCTCGGTTTCCGGGTGCGCCGGGCCGAGGTTGATGCCCGGGTGTCTGAGCAGCGGCGCGGCGCTCATTCGGCGCTCTCGAGGACAGGCGCGGCCGCGAGCCCCGCATTGGAAGGCGTAGCTTCCTCACCCCGGGAGACCGGCTGCGTCACGGCGACGGTCGCGAGCCAGCGCAGATGGCGACGCTCGACCTCGTGCGCCGGGATGATGCGCTCCGTATCGCGTACGAAGCCTCGACCCACCACCGCGGCGAGAATTCCCAGCGAAGCAGCGACCACCATCCACCAGATGTACCAGACCAGGCCGAAGGCGGCGAAGAACCCGCCTGCGCAGACGATCACGCCCATCGCGCTGTTCTTCGGCATCTCCATGTCGTAAAACCTCTCGGGCGGGCGGTAGGCCGTTCCGTCCTCCTTGGCGCCGGTGAAGGCATCGCGACGGCTCACGACGGGCACGACCGGGAAGTTGTATTCCGGCGGCGGGGCCGGGACCGACCACTCCAGGCTGCGTCCATCCCACGGATCGCCGGCGGGCACGGCGTACTGCTCCCGCCTTCTGATGGAGACCACGAGCTGGATGACGAGTCCGGCGAGGCCGGTGAGGATCGTGAGCGCGCCGATGAAGGCGACGATCATGTAGGGCCGGTAGACGGGATCGAAAAAGTCCAGGGTGCGGCGCGGATAGCCGAGGAGGCCCAGCGCATAGAGAGGGAAGAAGGCCAGAATGAAGCCGAAGATGAAGCACAGGGCAGAGACCAGGCCCCACCGCTCGTCGAGCCGGAAGCCGAAAGCCTTGGGAAACCACATGTGGTATCCGGCCAGCAGCCCGAACAGCGTGCCGGGCACCAGCATGTTGTGAAAGTGTGCGATGAGGAACTGTGTGTTGTGAACCTGAAAGTCGATCGAGGGATTGGCGAGAATGACCCCCGTCATGCCGCCGAGGACGAACAGCACGGAAAAGGCCAGCGCGTAAACGAGCGGCACCGTGAACCGCACGCGTCCGCGGAACATGGTCCAGATCCAATCGTAGACCTTGACGCCGGTCGGGACGCCGATCAGCATCGTGGCGATGCCGAACACGGCGTTGATGTTTGCGCTCTGGCCCATGGTGAAGAAGTGGTGCAGCCAGACCGTGAACGACAGGACGCCGATGGCCATCGTGGCGAGCACCAGGGACGTATAGCCGTAGAGCGTCTTGCCGGAGAACGTGGAGAAGACCTCCGAATAGACGCCGAACGAGGGCAGGATCAGGATGTAGACCTCCGGATGGCCGAACAGCCAGAAGAGGTTGACGTAGTTCATGAAGTTGCCGCCGAAATGATCGGTGAAGAAGTGGAATCCGAGATACCGGTCGAGCGCCAGGAGCCCCGTGGCGACCGTGAGCGGCGGCATCGCGAAGATCATGAGGATGCTCGTGCAGAGCGCGGTCCAGGTGAATAGCGGCATGCGCATGAAGCGCATGCCCGGCGCGCGCTTCTTGTAGACGGTCACGGCGAAGTTGATCCCCGTCATCATCGAGCCGAGCGACGACAAGGAGACGGCCCATATCCAGTAATCGACGCCGACGCCGGCGTTGAATGCCGTCTCGGTGTAGGGCGGATAGCCGCTCCAGCCGCCGGTCGAGAACTTGCCGAGGTCGAGCGAGATCATGACCAGGGCGGCGCCCGCGGCCGTCAGCCCGAGGCTGACGGAGTTCATTACCGGGAAGGCGACATCGCGCGCGCCGATCTGCAGCGGCATGACGAAGTTGATCAGTCCCGTGAGGAACGGCATCGCCATGAAGAAGATCATGATCGTGCCGTGGGTCGTGAAGAACTGCTCGAAATGGCCCGCCGACAGGAATCCGCCGCCGAGCGCGAAGGCCATGTGCCCGCGCATGATGTTCGCCTCGATCAACGCGCGGGCCAGCATCACGAAAGCGATCACGATGTACATAATGCCTATGCGCTTGTGATCGACGCTCGTCAGCCATCCGGTCCACAGCGCCCGCCACTTGCGGTACCGGGTGATGAGCAGCGCCGTCAGCCCGGCTCCTCCCAGGACGATGCACGCGGCCGTCGTCGCGATCGCGCCGTTGACGATATTCTGCCGCGTCGGGTAATGCAGCATCTCCCAGAAGGGAAGTGCCTCGACTGTGAGTCGCCCGAAGACGAGGTGGAGGACGGACATGCTCTTCAATGCGCCGCGGGATTGCCCGTGGAGTCGGTGTGGAATGAGCGCACGATGCGCTCGAAGAGGCCCGGCGGCACCGTGTCGAAGTACACCGCACCTCTGGTACCGTGAGAGACGCCCAGCGCCCTGCGCGTATCGGCCAGCGTCGTCCTCCGGGCAATGGCCGCGTACGCCGAGGCTGACAACGGAACTCCTGCAGAGCGGGCATGCTCGACCCAGGCCTTGAATCCGGCAGGCGTCAGGGCCCGGGCGAGGAAGTGCTGCTGGTAATAGCCGTCGCCGTTGAACTGCACGTTCTCGCCCTGGAAGAGTCCCGGCCGGCTCGCTTGCAGGTGCAGCCGGGTCACTCTGCCGGGCATGGCGTAAATCTGGCCGCCGAGCGGCGATATGAGCAGGGATTGCACCACGGTGTTGGAGGTCAGCTCGAGCGCGAGCGGGCGACCGGCGGGAAACGCCATCTCGCCCATGCTCGCGATGCCAAGATCCGGATAGATGAAGAGCCATTTCCAGTCGTAGCCCACGACCTCGATGCGCACGGACGGCTGGGACGATGGGAGCGGGGCGTAGGGATCGAGCGCGTGTGTGTTCTGCCAGAGCCAGACGGCGAGCACGACCACGATGGCGGACGGAATCCCCCAGATGACGATCTCGAGCGGCCGGGAGAAGGACCATTTCGGCGTGTAGCGCGCCGAGCCGCCGTAGCGGTAGCGCCAGGCGAAATACGGTGCGACCAGGAGGACCGGCGCCACGACGATGACCAGCATCGCGACGACTTCGAGAAAGTGCACGCGCTGCGCCGCGGCCACGGGGCCGTGCGGCACGAGGAAGCTCAGCGCCGGGGCCGAGGGCGAAGGCGTGAATGCCGGCGGAGACGGTGCCTTGCTGCAGCCGCTGAGCAGCGCGAGAGGGCCGCTCAGGGCGAGGACGCATCGCCAACGCAACGATGACGTACGGGCTCCTCCTGGATCAGACGTGACGGCGCGAGCGGGCCGCGGCGGCCGCGAGCCATGCGAGCCCCGCACCGGCCGCGCAGGCCGTCAATAACAGTCCCCGATGAGTGGTCAGCCACAGCTCGCGGCTGGAATCGCTCGCCCGGTCGGTGAACCGTCCGCGCGCGCCGTGGTCGCCCGGGACCGTCTGCCACAGGTTGTCGCGCCGGTCGGGCTCGATCGGCTCCGGGGCGAGCTGGGCCTGATACGCCGAGCGTGCGAGGTAACGGTCGAGCAGCGGAGCAGCCAGACGGTTGCCCCAGATGGCAGCCACGGTGCTGCCGCCGACGAAGATCTCGCGCCGCGGATGGCGGGCGGCCCAGACGATGGCGCGTGCGGCGACCTCGGGCTCGAAAATCGGCGGCACCGGTTGCGGTCTGCGGGACACCCGTGCGCGGCACCAGTCGAATTGCGGTGTGTTGAGCGCCGGCATCTGCACCATCGTCACCCGCACGCGGCTGCCGGAGTGCAACAGCTCGGTGCGCAACGAATCGGTGAATCCGCGGATGGCGGACTTCGCGCCGCAGTACGGCGCCTGGAGCGGGATCGAGCGGTAGGCGAGCGCGGAGCCGACCTGAACGATGGTCCCACGGCCACGCGAGGTCATTCGGCGCAGCGCCGACAACGTGCCGTTCACGGTGCCGAGATAAGTCACCTCCGTGACCCGCCGGACTTCCTCCGGCCGCAGCAGAGCAACAGGGGAGAAGACGGTCACCATGGCATTGTTGACCCAGACGTCGATGGGGCCGAGCTGCGACTCGATGGTGAACGCCGCGCGTTCCACCGCATCGGCATCCGACATGTCGAGCGGTATGGCGAGCGCGCGCCGGCCGTGGCTCTCGACTTCCGACCGCGCACTCTCCAGAGCGTCCGCGTTGCGCGCGAGCAGCGCGACATCCGAGCCCCGCCGCGCGAACTCACGCGCCGCCGCTCTGCCCACACCGGCGCTCGCGCCGGTGACCACGACTACTTTGCTGCGCTGCCTGCCGAGGAGTGCCACCTTCCGCGAACGCGTACGCGCCGCCGAGGTTCCGCGCGAGAGGGGGCCCGCTTGCGGTGGCGCTGCCGTGGCCGCAGGAATCGCTGCGCAGTTTGCGTTGGTTCGGCCGGGAATGGGGCTTGCCGCCACGCAGGCCGTCATGCTTCCCGTCCGTGCCCGCGCCTGCGGGCTGCCGGAGCCGGATCCGGGCGGTGGCGAGCCCCATGAGCTCGAGCGAGATCCATAGCAGCGATCTGACAGAGCCGCAGCACCGGAGCCGGGAGCGCTCGCTGACCTCGCACCATGCCTCGCGAGCGCACCACGACGCCGATTCGATCGTGCTCGCGGGGTCCGAGATGCTCCTCGTGAGCGACGCGCGCGGCGACATCCCCGTGGAGACGGCCGGCAGCCAGGGCCTCGGGCTCTTCTACCGCGATACCCGCTTTCTGAGCGTCTACCGGCTGACTCTCAACCGCGCGCCTCTCGTGCCGCTCGCCAGTCACGAGGGCGGCGGCGCCTGGACCTTTCACGTTCTCGGCAATTGCGAGCTCGAGGCTCCGGGCGGCCGCATCGCGCCCCACACGATCAGCGTCCGGCGCGACAGGATGGTGGGCGAGGGCGCCATCCACGAGGTTCTCACGCTGACCAACTACGGCGGCAAGGCGGTGTGCCTGTCGCTCGCGCTCGTCTTCGCGGCGGATTTCACGGACATCTTCGTGGTGCGCGGCATGGCCGATCCGCCCGCGCCGGCGCTGCTGCCCGCCGAGGCCGTGGAGACGCGTCGCGTGGAGCTGCGCTCGATATCTCGCGACGGGATCCAACAGGCCACGCGCCTCGCGTTCTCGCCGGCCGCCACTCGGCTCGACGGGCAGCAGGCGCTCTTCGAATTCGAGCTCGGCCCGGCCGGGCGGCGCGAGCTCGCCATCGAGATCAGCCCGCGCCTCGGCGCGGGCGGCGCGCGGGGCGGCGGCTGTGATCCGCACGAGCTGCTTTGCCGGTGTCAGCGGGAGGGACGCGAGTGGCTGGAGTCGTGCACGCAGGTCCGGGGCGATGCGGTGCTCGAGCGCACCCTGCGCCGCAGCCTTCTCGATCTCAAGCTGCTGCGCACTCCGCTGCGAGGCGGCCCTCATTACATCGCGGGCGGCATCCCCTGGTTCGCCACTCTTTTCGGCCGCGACTCGGCGGTCGCCGCCCTCGAGGTGTGCGCCTTCCGGGCCGCGATCGCCGGTGAGGCGGCGCGGGTACTGGCGCGCTGCCAGGCGCAGCGCTTCGAT
>DASZYK010000382.1:0-2433 GCA_035545455.1 Steroidobacteraceae bacterium | reverse complement strand
GGCCGAGCGCTGAGAGCGCCACCTACGCGCACGGTGGGCACTCCTACCCGGCGCGCAGCGCCGCCATATGGACGGGGGGTTCGCCTCTCGCGAACCCGTTAAGACCCGCGCGCAGCGCGTAAAAACAATCAGCCCGCCGCCGGCGGAGGCACCGCCTCCAGCCGGTCCACCTTCCTCGGCCACCCGCGCGGCAGCACGGCGCCGCGCTGAGCGCGCTGGCCGCGGTAGGCTTTGAGGTCCCCCCAGTCCAGGGTCTTCTGCTTCTCGCCCGCCCAGATGAGGAGCGAGCCCTTCGGCGGCACCACGGCGATGCCGCTCATCAGCTCCTCGCGCGCGGCGGCCTTCCTGCCCGGAATGTCGTAGAGCTTGTTGCCCTTGCCCCGCGGCATCTCCGGCACATCGCCGACCGGGAAGGCGAGGAGCTTCCCCTCGCTGCTCACCGCCACGACCAGCGACTCCGGCGAGAGCACCGGGACCGGCGGCAGGACCATCGAGTTCTCCGGCACGTTGAGCACCGTCTTGCCGGCGCGGCGGTCGGTGATCAGCTCCTTCAGGCGGACGGTGAAGCCGTAGCCGGCATCACTGGCGAGCAGCCACAGGTCCTCGGGCTCTCCCATCATGACACCGGCGAACTTGGCGCCGTCGGGCGGGTTCAGGCGGCCGGAGAGCGGCTCTCCCTGGCCGCGCGCCGAGGGCAGCGAGTGCGCCGGCAGAGCGTACGTCCGTCCCGTGCTGTCGATGAATACCGCGGACTGGAGACTCCTGCCGCGTGCCATCGACTGGAAGCCGTCGCCGCTCTTGTAGGAGAGCGAGTACGGATCGATCTCGTGACCCTTGGCGGAGCGGACCCAGCCGCCTGTCGACAGCACCACGGACACCGGCTCGTTGGCGATGAGCGTGGTCTCGTCGATCGCCTGCGCGGCCTCGCGCTCGATGATGCGGGTGCGGCGGCCGTCACCGTGCCTCTCGGCATCCTCGCGGATCTCCGCGGCGACCAGCTTCTTCAATCGCGACTTGCTCTTCAGCAGCGCCTCGAGCTCCTCACGCTCGGCGGCGAGCTGCTTCTGCTCCTCGCGGATCTTCATCTCCTCGAGCCGGGCGAGGTGGCGCAGGCGGGTGTTGAGGATCTCCTCCGCCTGCTCGTCCGAGAGCTTGAAGCGCTTCATCAGCACCGGCTTGGGCTCATCCTCGCGGCGGATGATGCGGATCACCTCGTCGAGATTCAGATAGACGACGAGCAGTCCTTCGAGGATGTGCAGGCGCTTCTGGACGCGCTCCAAGCGGTGCTGCAGGCGCCGCGTAACGGTGGCGATGCGGAAATCGAGCCATTCCGTGAGGATGGCTTTGAGGCCCATGACGCGCGGACGCCCGTCGAGGCCGATGATGTTGAGGTTGACGCGGTAATTGCGCTCGAGATCGGTCGTCGCGAAGAGGTGGTTCATCACCTCCACCATGTCGATGCGGCTCGATCGCGGCACGAGCACGAGGCGCACCGGATGCTCGTGATCGGACTCGTCCCGCAGGTCCTCGACCATCGGCAGCTTCTTCGCGCGCATCTGCTCGGCGATCTGCTCCTGCACGCGGGCCGGAGAGACCTGGTACGGGAAGGCGGTGATGACGACGTTGCCGTCCTCGATCTCGTAGGTGGCCCTTGCCTTGAAGGAGCCGACGCCCTTCTCGTAGAACTCCCTCAGGTCGGAGCGCGGCGAGATGATCTCGGCGCCGGTCGGCAGATCGGGACCCTTGACGTGCTTCATCAGCGCCGCGGTGGTCGCTTCCGGATCCTCCAGCAGATGGATGCAGGCGGCGGCGACCTCACGGAGGTTGTGGGGCGGAATGTCCGTGGCCATGCCGACCGCGATGCCGGATGTACCATTCAGCAGCAGGTTGGGTAGCCGCGCCGGCAACATCACGGGCTCTTCGAGCGTGCCGTCGAAGTTCTGGGTCCAGTCCACGGTGCCGTGCGCCAGCTCTCCGAGCAGTACGTCGGCGTATCTGGTGAGCTTGGCCTCGGTGTAGCGCATGGCGGCGAAGGACTTGGGGTCGTCCTGGGAGCCCCAGTTGCCCTGGCCGTCGACGATGGGGTAGCGGTAGGCGAAGGGCTGCGCCATGAGCACCATGGCCTCGTAGCAGGCGCTGTCGCCGTGCGGATGGAACTTGCCGATCACGTCGCCGACGGTGCGCGCGGATTTCTTGTGCTTGGAGGCGGCGGAGAGGCCGAGCTCGCTCATGGCGTAGATGATGCGGCGCTGCACGGGCTTCAGGCCGTCGCCTATGGACGGGAGGGCGCGGTCGAGGATGACGTACATCGAGTAGTCGAGGTACGCCTTCTCGGTGAAGGTGCGCAGCGGCTGGCGCTCGACGCCTTCGAAGTTCAGTTCCTGGTCTTGCATTTCAGAAATCTCTACTCTCGAGAGGTCCCGTTCGGAGCCT
>DASZYK010000381.1:0-6301 GCA_035545455.1 Steroidobacteraceae bacterium | reverse complement strand
CAGGCCGCCCGCGCCGTGGCGTTGGCGCCCGCCCGGGTCGTGGTGGCCGGCTACGAGGAGCCGAGTCTGGTGTTTCTGCTGGGCTCGCACACCCGGTTCGCGAGCGGCGGCGCCGCCGCCGCGGCGATCGCGACGCGGACCGCCGCGGTCGCGATCGTATCTGCGCGCGACACCGCGGAGTTTCTGGCCGCCGCGCGTGACAGGCATGTCGTGCCGCGGCGCGTGGCCGATGTCCGCGGCATCGATCCCGTCCACGGCCGCCGTGTCGAGCTCGGGGTCTGGGTGTCTAGTCGTTGGTCGGCGGCGCGAGCGGTGCGACCCGCGTCGTCCGCTCGTAGACACGAGTGAAGACGAAGTTGATCCCACGGCCGGTGAGGCGCACCGTCAGGGCCAGTCTGCCGTCCTTCGTCAGGCCGTAGCTCTGGATGATCTCCGGCCCCCACTGGGGCTTGGTGTCGATCACGTACGCGCCGCCCTTCCACCCTGAAATCTGCTGGGCGTCGCCCCGCTGCGCGGAGATCTCACTCTCGACCCCGGGAACGTACTGATCGGAGGAGCCGCCGGACCTGACCGTGAAGGCGGTGGCGCTGACCGTCACCGTGAGATATTCGCCGCGCGGCACGCTCGACATCAGCTCGTCCACGGCGGACAAGCGGGGCGCTCCGATTCCTGCCTCCTCCGCGCCCGCGCCGGGCCCCACGTCATTCCCGCCTTCTCCTGCTTCCCCTCCCTGCCGCTCGTCCGGTCCGCGCCCGCGCGAGCGGGCGCGGCCGCTCGGCGGACCCTCGATCTCTCCGGAGGTCTCCCGCGGCGCACGCCGTCCCTGCCGCGCCTTGCGGGTCTGCGCGCGCAGCTGCTCGATCGCCTTTCCCAGATCGTCGCTGCCGGCCGGGTCGACTTTCCAATCGCCGGCGAGGCGTACGCCGGGCGGCGGCTCCGAGGACAGGCGGCTCGACGCACAACCCGTCAGGAGAGTGGCCGCGACGAGAGCGGCGGCCGCCGCACGGACATTGCGGGCGCGGAATGAAGGCATTGGATGCCAGGGAGGTGGCATGGCTCGGAGTTCGACTGCCGCGGGCGCGCCTAAGTTCTCGATGCCGCTGCCCGCGACGCCAACGCCTCGATCCGCTTCCAATCGCGAGCGGCCAGGGCGTCGGCGGGCGATAGCCAGGAGCCGCCGGCACAGAGGACGTTCGGCAGATCGAGATACGACTTCACGGAATCCTGCGAGATTCCGCCGGTGGGGCAGAAGCGCGCCTGCGGAAAGGGTCCGGCGAACGCCTTGAGCATCGCGGTGCCGCCCGCGGGACCGGCCGGAAAGAACTTGAAACAGTGATAGCCCGACGCCAGACCTTGCATCAACTCGGACGCCGTCGCGACCGCGGGCAGATAGGGAATCGGTCCCACCGCTGCCGCGGAAAGCAGGGCAGGAGTGGCGCCCGGCGAGATCGCAAACGTTGCTCCCGCGCCGGCGGCGTCCCGCAGATCGTCGACCGACAGCACCGTGCCGGCACCCACCGCGATGTCCGGCACTTCGCGCGCGATCGCCTCGATGGCCCGCAGCGCCGCGGTCGTCCGCAGCGTGATCTCGACCACGCGGATGCCGCCGCGCACGAACGCACGCGCCAGCGCCGGCGCGATTTCCGGCTCCTCGATGACGACCACCGGCATGACGGGTGACAGACGTAGAATCCGCTCGATTTCCGCGCTGGGGGACATGGCCTCGACCCGATATTTTGCGTAAACCCGATATCGTGCAGCAAAATGGCCCCATGCGACAGCGGGCGCTACAGGCCGTTCTGCTGGTTCACGCCATCGAGCAATCCGATCTGGCCGGAGACGCCCTGTCGCTCGATGACCGCACGCATGCCAGCCGGGAGGCGATCGACGGCCGCGCATTGCCCGTGGTTGGCGCGGCCCCGGCGGCGATGGACGGTGATTCGGAGCGCTTCCTGGCGCGGCGCGCCGACGCCTTGCTCGCACGCCTGCGGGTCCGATCGCCCGGAGTCGATCGCGTTCTTGCCGCGGCTGCCGGTCCGAGCGGATTCGACCGGGTGGTCCTGCTGCTCGCCTTCGTGCTGGGAGTCGGGCTTTCGTTCGCGGACGCCGGCCGGATCGATATCTTTGCGTATCCGCTGATGGGGCTGGTGCTCTGGAACCTCATCGTCTATCTGACGCTCATCGTGAGGGTGTTCAGGTCGCCGGCGGCGGCCAACCGGGTCGCGGACGCCGCCGCGGCGCGCAATTCAGCGATGATTCGGCGCGACGGGTTCTTCAGACGGTGGGTCGAGGGTCTCTACGCCAACCGCGTGCGTGCGCGCATCGATGCGCTGATCACTCATTCGATCGGCTTCAATGCCCCACTGGCGCCGGGTCTCAGGCGCTTCTCCGCCGACTGGTGGGAGGTCGGGCGGCCGATCTTCCGCGAGCGGGCGCGCCGCCTGCTGCATCTGGCCGCCATTCTCGCGGCCGCCGGCCTGATGGCCGGTTACGGCCTGCGCGGTTGGGTTCTCAGACAGGCCGCCGGATGGTCGACCACGGTCTTCGGCCCGGCGAGCGCTCATACCGCGCTGGTGACCTTGTACGGTGCGGCATCCGCCGTCTCGGGCGTTCCGATCCCCGCGGCTGCGGACCTTCAGGCGCTGGCCTGGACGGGCCCCACGAGCGGCGGCGGTCCGGCCGGGCAGTGGCTGTATCTCATCGACTGGACCGCGCTCCTTTATATAGTGCTTCCGCGTCTCATCGCCGTGATCGTCACGACGCTGAGCCTCTGGCGCCATTCCGCCACGCTGCGCACGCCCCCCTCGTTTGCCGGATATGTCGCCGCGCTGCTGCGGCCTCTATCTTCGCCGCCGGCATCCCCTCCGGCTGCCTCGAGCGGCTGACCGGCCCGGGCAAGCCGCCGCCGTCACGCGGCCGCGCTCTCGAGGAAAGTGAGACGGCGGTTGCCCGCATCCAGCCGCACGCGCACTCCGAGCGGCACGGGCTGATTCTGTGCGCCGTGGCCGATCGGGAACCCCGCCGCGCATGGCAGCGCCGTCACCGCGGCCAGCTCCCGCAGCACATCCGCGCTCGAGTAGCCCGCGTCCCTCTCCTCGCACCCCGTGAACTCCCCGAGAACGATGCCGCGCACCTGACGGAACACCCCCGCGAGCGCGAGATGAGTCCACATGCGATCGAGGCGGTAAGGGCGCTCCCCGACATCCTCGAGGAGAAGAATTGCGCCCTCCAGGGGCGCGAGGAACGGCGTACCGAGAAGCCGGGTCAGCACCGAAAGGTTGCCGCCGAGGAGCGGCCCTTCCGCCACACCGTCCACGTACGTTTCCTCACCGGTGAGCTCTGCCGCCGGAGCGTCGGACTCCAGCAGACTGAAGAGGCGCGCCTGCGCCGGCGCATCCAGCCGTGAGAGCTGCGTGAGGTTGGGGCCGTGGATGCTGACGAGCCGCCGCCGCTGCAGCAGCTGGTGAAGCGCCGTGATGTCGGAAAAGCCGATCACGGGCTTCGGCGCGAGGTCGAGCGCGTCGAGCCGGCCGAGCAGCCGCATCACGCCGTAACCGCCGCGAGCGCAGAACAGGGCGCGGCTGCCGCCGGCGCCGAGCGCGGCCGCGAGCTCGCGCAGCCGCCGCTCGTCGCTGCCGGCTAGATAACGCAGCCGCGTCAGTGCTTCGGGGTCGTAGCTGACCTCGTAGCGACGCGCGATCACCCCGAGTCCCGCCTCGAACGAGGCACGGTCGAAAGGTCCCGCCGGCGCGACGGCGACGACAGGGTCACCGGGCCGCAGGGCGGGGAACGCGCGGTAGCGTGCTGCTGGGGTCATCTGGGCGAGTGCGACTTCAGCGCAGCATTCTCGCCCAGCGCCACCCGAAAGCAAACCATCCGGCGGCCGTTTCCGGCTCGCCTCCCGGCGCGCTGACGGATTTGCGGGAGCCCGTGGGCTCGATGGCGGTGAGCAGGTTGGCCCCGCAAGCGCGGCGGGCGGCTCCTTGCGCCGGTGAGCCCCGCGGATTCAGTCCGCGAGAGCTTTCAGGTCCCGCAGCAGGGCCGCGCGTCCGCGCTCCAGCTGGTCCAGCCGCCGGGCCGCATCGCGCAGCGCCGTGATGTTCTTCACCGGCGCCTCATGCAGCCGTCGGTAGGTGGTGCGGGCCACGAGCCACTGGCGAGTGGTGGTGGCATAGCGCGCTGCCAAGTCGCGGCGCTGGGTGACGATGTAGAGCGGACTGACCTGCATGGCGGACGAAGACTGCCACTCGTTCGTGACGGGCGTGCGACAGTCGGGCGAGCAAGCTGCGTTCCAGTACGCCATGAGAGCCTCACTCCAGCCGCTTGGGCCGCCGGGCGAGCTGCGTCTTGCGCTCACGCAGCTGCTCGCGCCAGGCCGACAGCATGCAGCCGCCGACCACGCCCAAGACCAAGGCCAGGGCGGAAAGATTGCTGTTGTCCCACCCGAGCATGGCGAGCTCGCGCGGCAACGATGTCAGGATTGCCAGATGCATGAACGGATCCCCCGTGCGATGTGGGTTGAACATAACACCATGCCGACGAGCTCGGGGAGTCTCCGGATGGCGACTTTGGGGCCGCTGAGAAAAAAAGTTTGAAGCGCCTCGCAGACGGGATCGATGCGGGCAGCGAAGGCGAAAACTGCGCCATTCGTCGCGTCGTCATCGCAGGCGCGAAATCCAAACCGACATTGCCGTTCGTCGTCCGCATCTGCCGCTCGTCGTCACTGACATCACGGCGTGCCGGCGATCCGTCGACGGCGGAGCACTCGAGCCTGCAAATCGTGTTCATGTTCCTGATCGCCGCCTCTCTGCCGTCTCGCATCCGCTCGCGCGCGATCTCCCGCGCCCGGGCTCCGCGATGACCGCCTGCCAACCCGTAAACGGCTTCCGTGCCGCACCGGACCTCGCGTCCGCCTTCTCCACGCCTCCATCAAACCAAAGAGCTTCTGAATGACGGCTGAATCCCCGCGACGCATCAGCGAATTTCGCGCGGTCGTGCGAGCGCACTTCCGCACCGGGCGCAGGCCGAGCGCGCCGGGCGGCCTGAGCGCTACGCATTTCCTCACCGCCCGCTCACGGCCCGCGCGCTAGCTTGTGCACCATTCAGAGCGGGTCGGCGCGGCTTGCCGCCGCGCCGCTCGTCATTTTCCGGGAGGTCGGCCGTGGACATCGCGTTCATTCTCGTCATCGCGGGGCTCTACGCGCTCTCGCAGTGGATCGCGAGAGCCATCTCGCGCCTCGAACCGTGAGCGCGGCCTGCGTCGTGAGCGGGCTGCTCGCAGTCGCGCTGTGCGTGTACCTGCTCTACGCCATGCTCAAGCCGGAGAAATTCTGATGACCGGCCAGTCGCTGGGCCTGCTCGTCCTCTTCCTTGCCGTCACGCTCCTTTGCGTGAAGCCGCTCGGCCTCTACATGGCCGACGTCATGGAAGGTCGCCCGATCTGGCCGATACGCGTGGGCGCGCGGCTCGAGGCTCTCATCTACCGCCTCTGCGGGGTCGATCCGGGCGAGGAGATGGGCTGGAGGCGTTACGCCATCTCGCTCCTCCTCTTCAATGCCCTGGGCGGGCTCCTCGTCTACGGCCTGCAGCGCCTGCAGTACTGGCTGCCGCTCAACCCGGAGCATTTCCCCGGAGTCTCACCCGATTCCTCGTTCAACACGGCGGTCAGCTTCATCACGAACACCAACTGGCAGGGATATTCCGGCGAGTCGACGATGAGCTATCTCACCCAGATGGCCGGGCTCGCCGTGCAGAATTTCCTGTCCGCCGCGACCGGCGTCGTGGTCGCGGCCGCGCTCATCCGGGGGCTGGCGCGCCACTCGGCCAAGGCCATCGGCAGTTTCTGGGCTGACATGACCCGCTCGACGCTGTACGTGCTCCTGCCCATCGCGTTCGTGCTCGCTCTCGTCCTCGTCAGCCAGGGCGTGATCCAGAACTTCAGCGCCTACAAGCACGTGACGATGCTCCAGCCGGTGACCTACCGGCAGCAGAAGACGGATGCCGCCGGCAACCCGGTCAAGGATGCCGCCGGGAGCCCCGTGATGGAGAGCATCACCACGCAGACCCAGACACTGCCAATGGGTCCCATCGCCTCCCAGGAGTCGATCAAGGAGCTCGGCACCAACGGCGGCGGCTTCCTCAACGCCAATTCCGCCCACCCGTACGAGAACCCGACGGGGCTCTCGAACTTCCTGGAGATGCTCCTGATCATCGTGATCCCAGCCTCCTTGACTTACACGTTCGGGCGCATGGTGGGCGATACCCGCCAGGGCTGGGCCGTGCTCGGAGCGATGGCTATTCT
>DASZYK010000380.1:0-2980 GCA_035545455.1 Steroidobacteraceae bacterium | reverse complement strand
GTCGTTTTCCTCTACTTCGTCAGGGAAATCCTGCTGCCCTTCGCCGTGGCGGGGATCGTGGCGTTCGTGGCGACTCCGTTTGTCGACTGGCTGGCGGCGCGGACGCGGCTGCCGCGCTCGCTGTATGCCGTCGGGGTTCTCTTCGCGCTGCTGGGGCTCGCGGCACTCCTTGGCTGGCTCGGGGCGCCGCCGCTGCTGCACGAGCTGCAGCGAATCGCCGGCAACCTGCAGGGGACGGTCACGGGATTCCTGCAGGTGCTCCTCGGCAACCGGGCGCTCGATCTGATGGGTCAGCGGCTGGACGCCGCCGCGATGGGCGCCATGATCGCTCACGAGGCGCAATCGTGGCTGTCACAGGGCGGCCGCATGCTCGAGGTGGCGGCTCTCGGGGTCGCCGGCTTCTTCGGGGCGATCCTCGCGGTGGTGCTCCTCGGCTATTTCCTGCTGGACGCCCACCGCATCGGCCGGGGGCTCGCCTGGCTCATCCCGCCGCGTTACCGGGCCTTCACGGCGCGGGTCGGCCGCGATCTCGAGCCGGTGCTGCGCCGTTATTTCATCGGCGTGGGGCTGGTCGTGCTCTATGCCTCGACCGTGGCGTACATCGGCCTGGGGGTGGTGCTCGAGATCCACCACGCGGTCTTTCTGGCGCTCATCACGGGGCTCCTCGAGCTCATCCCGTTCATCGGGCCGGCGGCCTCGGCGGTGATCGCGGGCCTGGTCGCGGTGCAGCAGGCGACCTCCGGATGGAACATCATCGCCTATACCGTCTACGCGACGGTCCTCAGGATCTCCATCGACCAGTTCGTCGGCCCGCTCGTGCTCGGGCGCGCGGCGTACGTCCCGCCGGTGCTCGTCATTTTCTGCTTTCTCGCCGGGGGACTCCTGTTCGGCATCGTGGGCGTCATGCTGTCCGTGCCCGTGGCGATCAGCATCAAGGTGCTCCTCTCGGTCATCTACCAGGAGCCGGAGGCGGGGGCGCGCTGAGGGCCAGCTGCAGATCAGGCCGGAACTTTCGTGCGCTCCCCGAGTTTCGGTCCATGTCGCCGGCCCGCAAGGAGCGTCTGCCTTGTCCGTCGAGCTTTCCGAGAAGCGCGGCCTGCGCGCGATTCATCCGGAGCAGTGGGTTTTCAGCCTGGACCGGTGGTTGCGGCGCTGGCACGGCATATATGAATTCACCGCGCACCGTGACTGCCTGTTCCGCGCGGAGCGCTGTGTTGCCGAGGAGACTCTGCTGCTCTCCGACGGCGTGCGGGTGCGGCGCGGCGATCCGCTTCTCAAGGTGCACCTGTGGAACGAGCACATGCCTGCCATGGGGCAGGACGGGCCGACGGTCGCCTGGGCACGCCGCGCGAGCCGGGGGATCGAGACGTCTCTGCGGGAGCTCGCCCGGCACGTGGCGCAGTGCGACGACTTCGATGCGGTGGTCGCAGTGTGCGCCGACATGCGTCTGGCAACCGCGAGGCAGAGCGCGCAACTCGCGCGCATCGTCTCACGCTACGGCTTCGAGGCCGCGAAGAACTCCCGCGTCGGCCGGCCGGGACTGCCGCGGCTCATCGGCGAGAACATCCTGATGGTGCTGTTGGTTCTCGCCACCAACCCCATCGCGTTCCGCGCCGCCGTCCTCAGGCGCGGCCACGCCCGCATCATCATGTCACGCGCCAAGCTGCTGCGGCTGTACCGGCCCAACTGATCGGCTATTGCGGTCCACCCGCCGCGGGCACGAGCCCGCGGTGCTGCAGCATCGGCCCGATCTCGGGGTCCTTGCCGTAGAACGCGCGGAACATCTCGCGATAGCCCTCGGTGTGTCCGCGGGAGAGGATCAGGTCGCGCAAGCGCTGGCCGTTGGCGCGGGTGAGCCCGCCGTGCTGCGTGAACCAGTGGAAGACATCGTCATCCAGCATCTCCGTCCAGAGATACGAGTAGTAGCCGGCCTGGTAGCCGTTCGACCAGATGTGGAGGAAGTAGCTCGAGCGGTAGCGGGGGGGGACGTCCGCCAGATCCATGTGGACCTTCTTCAGCGCGGCGGTCTCGAAGGCATCGACGCTCTGCTCCGGCGCGCTCGCCGGCAGCATGTGCCACTGCATGTCGAGCTCCGCGGCCGCCAGCAGCTCGCCCAGGGAGTAGCCCTGATTGAACCGGGCCGCGCGCTTGATGCGCGCGACGAGCGCGGCCGGCATCGGCTTGCCCGTGCGGTAGTTGACCGCATAGTGCGCGAGCACCTGCGGATAGAGCGCCCAGTGCTCATTGAACTGCGAGGGGAACTCCACGAAATCGCGCGCCACGTTGGTGCCCGAGAGCGTCGGGTAGACCTCGTCGGCGAAGAGGCCGTGCAGCGCATGCCCGAACTCGTGGAACATCGTGGTCACATCGTCGAAGGTGATGAGCGCCGGCTGTCCCGGAGCGGGCTTGGTGAAGTTGGCGACGTTGTAGATGACCGGCAGCGTCCCGAGGAGCTTCGACTGCCCGACGAAGTTGTCCATCCAGGCCCCGCCCGCCTTGTTGTCGCGCTTGAAGTAGTCGAAGTACACGAGGCCGAGCGGCGAGCCGTTGCCGTCGAACACCTCGAAGACGCGCACGTCCGGCTGATAGACCGGCAGGTCCTTGCGCTCCTTGAACGTGATGCCGTAGAGCTCGTGCGCGGCGTAGAAGACGCCGCGCCGCAGCACGGTGTCGAGCACGAAATATTGCTTCACCTCGCTCTCATCCAGGTCGTATTTCGCGCGCCGCTCCCGCTCGGCGTAGTACTCCCAGTCCCAGGGCCGCAGCGTGAACGACTCGCCGTCGCGGCGGATGAGGTCCTGCAGCTCCTTCGCCTCCGAGTCGGCCTCCTTCACGGTCGGCGGCACGAGCTGGCCGAGGAAGCGCCCGACCGCCTGCGGTGTCTTCGCCATCTGGTCCGCGAGCGCATAGGCGGCGTAGTTGGGGAAGCCGAGGAGCCGCGCCTTCTCGGCTCTCAGCTTCGCGATGGTCGCGATGGTCT
>DASZYK010000379.1:0-15759 GCA_035545455.1 Steroidobacteraceae bacterium | reverse complement strand
CGGGCGCGCAGCGCCAGCTGCGCCTTGAGAGCGGCGATCGCACCGGCTGCCTGATACTCCTCCCAGAACCCCACGACCGCGTTGGTGACGAGCAGCACGAGGATGATCCAGAAATCAGCCCAGTGCCGCACGAGTGCCGAGAGGATGACCGCGACCTCGATCATCCACGGGATCGGACCCCAGAAATACCCGAGGAATTTGCGCAGCGGATCGATCTTCTCTTCCGGCAGCTCGTTGTGTCCGTACTGCTCGAGCCGGCTGCGGGCTTGCTCCGCGCTCAATCCCGCCGGTGAGCTCTGCAGACGTTGCCAAAGATCCGGAAGCGGCATCCGATCCAGGTTCGTCCGCTCCAGCATCGATCCTTACCCAGCCGCCTCAGTCCGGCGAGCGCAAGAGCAGCACCGGCACGGTTGCGCGGCGCACGACGTACTCCGCGTCGCTGCCGAGAGCGAGGCGCGCGAGACCGCGGCGGCCGTGGGTGCCGCATATGATGAGATCCGCCGGCCATTCCTGTGCCTGCTGCACGATGAAGCCGCCGGCGCGCTGTCCGACCTCCTCCACGAGGACGCCTTCCACCTGCACCTCGGCCTCCCGCGCCCGAGCCTCGGCCGCATCGAGCAGTGCCTTGCCGCGCACGTAGAGATTCTCGTCGAACTCCGCGAGATTGGCGCTCAGCACATCGGGCGGCATCGTCAGTCCCTGGTCGATGACGTGCAGGATCCGCAGACTCGCGCGCTGCTCACGCGCCAGATTGACGGCCTCGGCGAGCGCCAGCTCCGCGGCCCGGCTGCCGTCGATCGCCACGAGAATTCTCCGATACACGAGCGTCCCTCCGCCTTCTTATCAGTAGCCAACCGGCACTCTGCGCTTCCGGCGTTCGATACTTCCATACGGACTTTCCACAGAGCCGGCCCGGATCATGGCAGGTCGGATGTGGAGAGCATTGCCGCGACGGCGGAAGTGATCAAACCGGCGCAACCGCTGACGAGCTCGAGCCGGCTCAGATCGGTCCACCTGTCGAGCGCCATGGCGAAGAGCGCCATGGACAGGCCGATGAAGATGAGCATGCGGCCGATCGAGGATGCCGTCATTCGCCGGTGGATGGCGCCACTTACCGCCACATGCACGGGAGGCATCCGGTGTTGTATGGATCTCATCGGTGCGAGCGGGGTAACGGTCAAGGACTACGGCACTCTCTGATCGATAGCAAAAGACTATCCGCCCGCGCTCCAGCTCGCCATACGTGAAAACCGCTCCATGATTCCCGACGGGGCGCGGTCGGGTGCGGCGAATCAGCGTTTACCCCGATTGCGCGCACGCTGCGCGCGGGAGAGGATCCGCTGGCAGCGGAGAATTCCGCAGAGGTGTCGAATCATGAACGAGAGCAATCGCGAGGTCCGCCGCATCGTCTCCCGCGCAGGCGGCGGCGCTTCACTCGATGGGCCGGCACGGGCAACGGCGGCGGGCTCTCCTGCGGCGGACCCATGGGCGGATCGCCGACCGTCTCCCGCTTCGAGCGAGGAGCTTTTCGGCAGACGGCCCTTCACGTACGGGAGGTGGCCGCGCTACTTCGGAACCGGAGTGCCGGGGTATGCCAGCGGTCCCGGCTTCACGGGCGGCTTTTTCGGGTATGGGGGCGAGAGGCCCGACATCCCGACGGAGCTCGAGAGAGAGTACGCGTACGAGGTGTACGGCGAAGAGCCCGGGCCGGGTTGGGGACCGGCGCCCGACTCGATCCACGGCGGCCCGCCGCTGCGGCCGCAGCGCAGGTATCCGCCGGGACCGAAGGGTTACACCCGCTCGGACGAGCGGATCCGGGAGGATGTGTGCGATCGGCTCATGCAGTCCCTCAACATCGACTCGAGCGAGGTCACGGTCGAGGTGCAGGGCGGCAAGGTGCTGCTCGCCGGAACCGTGCCGGTGCGATCGATGAAGCATGCGATCGAGGACCTGGCTGATGCATGCCCCGGCGTGCAGGACGTGGAGAACCGGATTACCGTGAGCGCTGCACCGTCCGCAGGAGCCTAGGAAGGCGCGTCGCGCCGCGACTGACTCGCCGGCCATGAGACGCTCGGCGCCGAGGCGAGCGCGCGCTCGAGCGCGCTCATCTCGATCGGCTTGACGAGGTGATCATCGAAGCCGGCGGCCTGGCCGCGAAGACGGTCCTCCGCCTGACCATGGATGTTCGCTGTGACCGATTGACGCCGGGTGCGGCGCGGGTCATGTCTGGCTCGTAGCGGCCTCGGGCTCGAGCGTGGGCTTCGTAATGGGCCGGTTGTCTGCTCGCTGCGCTGCGGGCTGCCCCCGCAATAACTCATCGAGCGCAGCCCTCTCGACGACCTCATGCTCGAGAAGGAGGCCGGCAAGCGCATCGAGCGCTGCGCGCTCCTCCATGAGCGTTCGACGGACGCGAACGTGGGCCTCGCGGATCAGCCGCGCGATCTCCTCGTCGATGAGCTTGGCCGTCTCCTCACTGTAGTTCCCGCGCGAGGCGCCGTCGGGCGTTGACAGGAAGGCGGAGCGCGGCGCATCGAAGGTGACCTGCCCGAGCCGGTCGCTCATCCCGTACTGGGTGATCATGTGCCGGGCCATGTCCGTCGCGCGCTGCAGATCGTCCTGCGCTCCCGTGGAGACATCGTCGTAGACCAGCTCCTCGGCGACCCGGCCGCCGAGCAGGACATCCAGCCGGTCGAGGAGCTCGCTGCGCTTGAGCAGGTAGCGGTCCTCGGTGGGGAGCTGTTGGGTATAGCCGAGCGCGCCGATGCCCCGC
Source organism: Steroidobacteraceae bacterium (assembly GCA_035545455.1). Classification (GTDB taxonomy): domain Bacteria; phylum Pseudomonadota; class Gammaproteobacteria; order Steroidobacterales; family Steroidobacteraceae; genus 13-2-20CM-66-19. The sequence goes on along the minus strand of DASZYK010000379.1, from coordinate 12,989 downwards.
GGAATGATCGAGATCTTGCTCACCTTGTCGGCGTGGGCGCGCGACTCGGCAACCAGCGCGTGCCCGGCCTCGTGATAGGCCACCGTCTCCTTCTCCTTGGGATTCATCACGCGGTTGCGCTTCTCGAGGCCGGCGACCACGCGGTCGATCGCCTCGTCGAAGTCCTTCATGTCCACCGCCGCCTTGTCGGTCCTCGCGGCGTGCAGCGCCGCCTCGTTGACGATGTTGGCGAGATCCGCCCCTGCGAACCCCGGCGTCTTCGCCGCGATCACCGCGAGATCGACCTCCGGCGCCAGCACCACGCCGCGCGCGTGGACCTTGAGGATCTGCTCGCGGCCCTTGATGTCGGGCCGGTCGACCGCCACGTGCCGATCGAAACGCCCGGGCCTGAGCAATGCCGGGTCCAGGATCTCGGGACGGTTGGTCGCGGCCAGGATGATGACGCCGCTCTGGGTGTCGAAACCATCCATCTGCACGAGAAGCTGGTTGAGAGTCTGCTCCCGCTCGTCATTGCTGCTGAGGCCGGCGATACCGCGCGCCTTGCCGAGCGCATCCAGCTCGTCGATGAAGATGATGCAGGGCGCGAGCTTTTGCGCCTGAGCGAAGAGGTCCCGCACGCGCGCCGCCCCCACGCCGACGAACATCTCGACGAACTCCGAGCCGCTGATCGAGAGGAAGGGCACCCCTGCTTCGCCCGCCACCGCCTTGGCGAGCAGCGTCTTGCCGGTGCCCGGCGCGCCGACGATCAGAATGCCCTTGGGGATCTTGCCGCCGAGCCTGCGGAAGTGCTCGGGATCGCGCAGGAACTGCACGACTTCCATCAGCTCCTCCTTGGCCTCGTCGATTCCGGCGACGTCGGCGAAGCGGATCTTCGTCTTCGATTCGACGAATACCTTCGCGCGGCTCTGCCCGATGCCCATCATGGAGCTCACCCCGGTACCGGCGCCCTTGCCCGCCATCATGTTCCAGAGCGCGACGAGCACGATCGCCGGCAGGACCCAGGACAGGATCGTCCACAGCCATGTGCTCTGAGGCGCGGCCGAATACCGCACGTGAGCGGCCTGGAGCTCGGACACGAGCTGCGGATCGTCCACCCGGCGGGTCTCGATCGGGTGCAGGTCGGGCCGGCTCTGCGCCGCAGTCTGGCTTGCCGGAGCACGCTCCTCCGCGGTTGGCGGTCCTCGCGCGGGCGCAGCGGCCGGCTGCGGCGAAGGCTTCGGAGTCGGCACGACCGGCTCGGGCGAGCCGAATGGCAGGGTCGGGCTCTGCCCTGCCGAGGAGGGCTCCTTGATTGCCTTGTACTCGGCGGGCGGCAGGAGCTTCTCGGCTCCCCGCAGATCGATGACCGCTCGAATCGTATCCTGACCGATCGTCGCCTCGGTGACCTTGCCGGCGAGGAGCAACGCCTTGAAGTCGCTGTACGGGATCATCGCGGCCTGAGGCTGAGTGAGGAAAAGCTCGACCATCGCGATGAGCAGGATGCCCGCGAAGAGATACCACAGCAGGGATGATTGCTTCTCTCCCACCTTGGGAATGCTGCCGGCTGCGGTCCAAGGCGGCGATACGTACAAGCCGATAAGCACTTGTGCGGATTATTGCGTGCAACGGCAGTTGCGATCATCGGCGCTTGCCCGATGGATGAGCGATCAGCGCAGTCGAGCCGCCGCCATGATGAGCATCACACTCAGCGCCGAGCAGATCCGCAGAGCCCCGCCCGATGTGCGGCGCTGGATCGAGCAGGAAGTGGCCGCGTCCCTCGGGTTTCAGGCGCCGTCCACCGCCGCGCAGCGCCGGCCGGCGCAGCTCGCGGGCTGCAGCCATGACGAGCTGGCGGCCGTCCTGTCGCTGATCCAGGGCATCTTCCCGGCCGTCAACGTGTTCTTCGAGCTGGGCAGGAAGGGAACGAGCTTCGCGCAGGATCGGCTGGAAGCCTATCGGCTGTCGGACATCCAGCATCACACGCGGCTGCAGAGTCCGGAGCAGGTGATGTCGTGCCTCGAGCTCATCAACGAGTCGTTGCATCGGATCCGAGGCTCCGCCGCCGCCTCCTTCTTCGGTGTCGACGGCGATTATTGCTTCGTCGCGGCGGAGACGCAGCGCAACATCCGCCGCCTCTGGCTCGAGCTGATCGGTCAGGGCAAGCCCGCAGCGGCGCCGGTCGAGGCCGCCGGCGGCGACGGGCCCGCAGCCGCAGAGCCGGTGCCCGCGAGCAATGCGGCAGCGGAATCCGGCGGTTCCGTACAGCCCTCGTAGGCTCGCAGTCTGGCCGGCTGCGTCAATCGGGCCGCGTCAAGAGCGGCCGGGCATGTCAGGAAGCGATCCGCTCCGCCCATCGCCTGGCCTGTGCGATGGCGATCCTGATGGCTTTGCCTTCCTCGTAGCCTTGCTCCAACAGGGCGTTGGCGATCTCGATGGCCTTGGTGCGCACGGGCGGCGGGAGATTGGCCATCGAGCGCGGGAAATGGCTTTCGGTCCAGGGCATGCAGTCTGGCTCCTCATCCGGACGCCGCCTGCGGCGCGACGGGGCGGCGGGGTCAGGCTCGCTCGCCTCCCCTCCGGCGCGCATCCGCAGTTACCGCAATGGCGCAAAGGCGCCCGGCTTCGCATCCTCGGCGATCTGAGATGCTCAGACGCCGAATACTCATGAGAGTCCATTCCCGCCCCAAACTCCGCCGCGGCGCCGTCGTCGAGACGCGCGAAAGCGCATGATCCGCGAGTGACAGCAGCGGCGATGCCGGTGCCGGTGCCATGCAGCTACCCGCCAACTCGACGCCGCGATCCTCCCAGGGCAATGCCCGCCGGGTGATTGAGGATGCCCTGCGCGCGCTTCGCAGCGACCTGCATCAGGCTCCTCTGCCATCGGGCCGGCTCGACCCGCGTCTGCGGCTCGATGCCGACCTCGGGCTGGACAGCCTCGCCCGTGTGGAGCTGCTGGAACGCGTCGGCCGCGCGTTGCAGGTCAGGATCCCGGCGGAAACGCTGCAATCCCTGGACACCCTCGGTGACCTGCTGAAGGTCGCGAGCGCGGCGGGACGGACGGGCGGTCCCGTCGAGGTCGCGGCGCTGCCGCTCGAGGTCGATATATCGCCTTCGCGGCTGCCGCCGGGAGAGCCCATCGCCTGCGCCACATTGTCGGACATGCTGGCGTGGCGCGCCGAACGGCATCCCAACGCGACGCACGTCGTGCTGCTCGGAGAGTCGGGACCCGAGCCCTTGAGCTATGCCGCGTTGCTGGCGGGCGCCGAGGCCTTCGCCGCGGGACTCGCGCAGTACGCGCTCTCCCCGCGGCCGACCGTGGCGCTGATGCTGCCGACTTCGCTCGATTACCTGCAGGCCTTCTTCGGGGTGCTGCTCGCGGGCGGGACGCCCGTCCCCCTCTACCCGCCCGCCCATCGCTCCCAGCTCGAGGAGCACGTGCGGCGGCATGCGGAGATCCTCGCGAACGCCGGCGCCGAAGCGCTGATCACGGTGCGCGAGGCGCAGCTCGTCGCGCGTTGGTTGCGATCCCGTGCGCCGGGTCTGCGCCACATCGTCGCCGTCCCGGAGCTGGCGCGCCGCGCTCGGGAGCGGCGGCCCGGTGCAAATCCGCCGATTCAGCCCGCCCTGGCGGCCAGGTTGAGCCGGTTGCCGGTCGAGCCATGCTCCGCGGAGTCCCTCGCGCTCATTCAGTACACCTCCGGAAGCACGGGGTCCCCGAAGGGAGTGATGCTCACCCACGCCCAGCTCCTCGCCAACATTCGCGCGATGGGCGCCACGATCGGGGCGGCCCCGCAGGATGTGTTCGTGAGCTGGCTGCCGCTTTATCACGACATGGGGCTCATCGGAGCCTGGCTCGGCTCGCTCTATCATGGCTGCCTCCTGATTCTGATGCCGCCCACGGCATTCCTCGGACGCCCGGCGCGCTGGCTGCGGGCGATTCACGATTACCGCGGCACGCTCTCCGCCTCGCCCAATTTCGGCTACGAGCTGGCCGCGCGGCGCATCGAGGACGAGGAGCTCGAGGGGTTGGATCTCGGCTCGCTGCGCATCACCTTCAACGGCGCCGAGGCGATATATCCCGAAACGCTCGAGCGGTTCCGGCGACGCTTCGCACCACACGGGTTCCGGGCAGAAGCCATGACGCCGGTGTACGGCCTCGCCGAAGCAGGCGTAGGGCTGACGTTCCCGCCGATTGGTCGAGGTCCTCTCGTGGACCGCGTCGATCGAGACATCCTGGCGCGCACGTCGCGCGCCCAGCCGATATCGGATGGTGCCGAAGGGTTTGTCTCGTTCGTATCGTGCGGGCGGCCCCTGCCTGGCTATGCTCTGCGGGTCATCGATGAGGCGGGATCGGAGGTTGGAGAACGGACGGAAGGAAACCTCCAATTCGCCGGACCGTCGGCGACGAACGGATACTTCCGGAATGCCGATGCAACCGCCCGCATGGTCTGCGGCGATTGGCGCAACACGGGTGACCGTGCGTACCTCGCAGCGGGAGAGCTCTACGTCACTGGGCGCGCCAAGGACATCGTCATCCGGCGCGGGCGACACATTTACCCTGAGGAGATCGAGAGCGCCGTCGGCGAGCTCGATGGTGTACGCAAGGGTTGTGTCGCGGTATTCGGCACCCGGGAGGCGGAGGCCGGCACGGAGCGGTTGGTCGTGGTGGCGGAGACTCGCGAAAGCGACGCGCTGCGCCGGAGCGAGCTCAAGCGGCGCATCGGCGCATGCGTCACCGCCTCGATTGGCGAGCCGGCCGATGAGATCGTCCTTGCCGGCCCGCACGCCGTGCTCAAGACCTCGAGCGGCAAGCTGCGCCGGGCCGCCACGCGTGCGGCATACGAACAGCGCACGCTCGAGAGAGCCATGCGCAAGCCGGCCCTGCAGGTGATGCGGCTCGCCCTCGGGAGTGCGAATCTGGCCGTACGCCGCGCCTCGCGCTCCTTCGCGCAGCTGCTGTTCGGTCTCTACGCCTGGTGCGCGCTCGCAGTCTTCGCCGTGCCCACGGTCGCGCTCACGATGCTCGCGCGCAGCCCCGCGAGCGCTTGGCGGCTCAATCATGCGGTCGCGAGGCGAGTCATCCGTCTCTTGCGGATACCGCTCGGGGTGAGCGGCGAGGAGCGGCTCGATATCGGAAAACCGCACGTGCTCGTGGCGAACCACTCGAGCTACTCCGACAGCCTCTTCCTGACCGCCCTGCTCGAGGCGCCACACCGCTTCGCGGTCAAGGCGGAGCTCGCCCACGCGCCGGTGATCGCGGGCTATCTGCGCAAGCTGCAGGCGCTCTTCCTCGAGCGCTTTGCGCCCGAGCGCAGCGCCGCCGAAGTCGCCAAACTCGAGGACGCGCTTCGCCACGGGCAGTCGGTCATCGTATTTCCCGAGGGGACCTTCACTCGCGCGACGGGACTTCGCGCCTTCCACCTTGGCGCGTTCGAGGCCGCCGCCGCGGCCGACGTGCCGGTCGTTCCGGTTGGTCTGCGCGGAGCACGCTCGGTGCTTCGCGACGGGCAGCGGCTGCCGCGACGGGCACCCATCGAGGCTGCGTTCGGCGCTCCGCTCACGGCTCGAGCCGGCGAGAGTCCGTTCGCCGCGGCAGTGCGGCTGCGCGATGAGGCGCGTGCGCACATCCTGCGCCACTGCGGTGAGCCGGACCTCACTGCGTGACGGGCCGCGGCTCGTGACGTGGAAAATGCGGATACCGGCGCGGCGGCGGGACTGCCATGCTGGCCGCGTCGCGTCACTGGAGAGATGCCATGCTCCGCGTCCGTATCCGGACTGCCGTCCGCTGGTCGGGCTTCGCCGCCGCCGCACTGCTGCTCGCCGCCTGCGCAACGCTGCGAGTCGGCAGCGATTACGATCACTCGGCCAACTTCAGCGGCTATCACACCTTCGCGTGGATGCCGCCGCACACGAAGCCGGATGAGTCGCCCAATCCCCTGGTGGTGCAGCGCGCTCACGATGCCATCCAGGAGGCGCTGCGGACGAAGGGCTATGAGCTCCTGGACGATGCGGCTGACGCTGACTTCGTAGTCGACTTCACCATCGGCTCACGCGAGCGCACCGACGTGCGCTCCTATCCCGCTCCCTATGCGGGGCCGTGGGGGTATTCGTACTGGTGGGGCGCGCCCTACTGGGGCAATCAGCTCGACGTGCGCCAGTACCGGGAGGGGACTCTGTCCATCGACATCTTCGACGGCCACACCCATCGGCCGGTGTGGCATGGATGGGCGCACAAAGAGCTGACGCGCGCGGACATCGAGCACTCCACCGGCTCGATCCGCGAGGCGGTCGATTCGGTGCTCGCCAGATTCCCGCCACGGTAGCCACCGCCCGTTCACCGAAGGAGCTCGCGCATGAAACTTCCGCTGCAGATCACCTTTCGCCACATGGAGCCTTCGCCGGCGCTCGAAGCCCGCATCCGCGAGCTTGCGTCCAAGCTCGACAGGTTCAGCGCCCAGATCATGCGCTGCCACGTCATCGTGGAGCCACCCGCGCACCACAAGCACCAGGGTTTTCTGTATGACTTCAGGATCGACATCACGCTCCCCGACGAGGAGATCGCGATCCGGCACGCTCATCCGGCGGATCACGCTCACGAGGACCCCTACGTCGCCCTGCGCGACGCGTTTCGGGCGGCGCGCCGGCAGATCGAGGACTACGAGCGCAAGCGGCGCGGCGACGTCAAGAGCCACATCGGCCCCGCGCATGGCTGGGTCCGGGAGCTCGATGCCGAGCGGGGCGCCGGCCGCATCGAGACCGATGACGGGCGCCTGATCTATTTCCACCGCAACAGCGTCATCGGCGGCCGCTTCCAGGACCTCACCACCGGCACGGAGGTGCGATTCGCCGAAGAGGCCGGCGATCTCGGCCCTCAGGCAAGCACGGTTCACGTCGTCTCCTGAGGACCCCGGCGTACTTGCGCCCAGTGGTGACAGGCTCTTCACGACCTCGGCCTCGAGTCCCGGTGGGCAGGTATTGCCGCACCTGCGTCAGCTTCCACACAGCCTCGCGGGACGATCGGGATGTAATCACCGCGCCGCCTTCACTCACTCGTGCCGTGCGCCGCGCCATCGCCGGCGAACTGCGCGCGTAGACGCCGCTTGTCGATCTTCCCCGTGGCCGCGAGCGGCATCTTTTCCACGAGCACGATCTCGTCCGGCAGCCACCAGTCGGGCACCCTGCCGCGCAATGCGCCGAGGAGCGTGTCCCGATCGATCGTCTGCTCTCCGCGCGGCTCGATGACGAGCACGGGCCGCTCGCCCCACTTGGCATGCGGCCGGCCGATGACCGCCGCCAGACTGACCTGCGGCAGACCGCCGACGATGTCCTCGACTTCCCGCGGATTGATCCACTCACCGCCCGACTTGATCAGGTCCTTGGTGCGGCCGGTGATCAGCAGATTTCCCGCCTCGTCGATCAGTCCGAGATCGCCGGTATCGAAATAGCCTTCGGCGTCGAGCGCCGGCTCGGACTCGTCGAAGTAGCGCTCGGCGACACTCGCGCCTTTCACCATCAGACGTCCGACCCTCATGCGCTGCTCGGGCAGAGGGGTGCCGTCGGCGTCCACCAGCATCAGATCGAGCCCCATCGGAGGGCGTCCCGACGCCCGTCGGCCGGGACGGGGCGGGATGTTGGGCGGCTCGATCGTGCCCAGGGGCGACAGCTCGGTCATGCCCCAGCTGGTCTGCACGCGCACCCCGAGACGCTCCTCCATGCGCCGCACCAGCGCCTCGGGGCAATGCGATCCGCCGATGATGATGCGCCGGAGCGTCGGCAGCTCCCCGCCCGCCTTCTCGAGATGCTCGACCAGGCCGAGCCACACGGTCTGTACGGCGGCGGCGATGGTCACTCCCTCGCTCACGATCAGATCGCGCAGGTGCGTGGGATCGGTGCTCCGTCCCGGCAACACCATCTTCGCGCCCACGGCCGGAGCAGCAAACGGGAATCCCCACCCGTTGGCGTGGAACATCGGCACCGCCACCAGCACGGTGTCTTCGGCGGTGAGCGCGACGGCGTCGGCCTGCAGAGCCCGGAGCGTGTGCAGATAGTTCGAGCGATGGGTATAGAGCACGCCTCGCGGCTTGCCGATCGTGCCGGACGTGTAGCACAGCCCGGCCGGGGTCTCTTCGTCGAACCCGCCCCAGCGCGCCGGCCGCCCGAAGAGCCGCAGCAGATCCTCGAGGCTCCACTCCCGCGCGCGCCCCTGAAAATCCTCCGCCGGCGTCTGCCCGTCGAGCAGGATCACCGTCTCCAGGCAGGGGCAGTCCGCGAGCAGCTGCCGCGCCATGAGCTGCAGCCCTGCGCCCACCGCGATCCAGCGGTCCCCGGCCTCGTTCACGATCTGCGCGAGGTGCGCGACGCTCAGACGCGGATTGAGGGTGTGGCACACCAGCCCGACACCCATGGCGGCGTAGTACAGCGTCAGATGATCCTGAGTATTCCAGGCGAGGGTCGCCAACCGATCGCCCGGCGCGAGACCCTGATCGAGCAGCGCCCCGGAGACGCGCCGGCACCGCTCCCGCAATTCGCCGTAAGTGATCCGGTGAGCTTCGCCCGCGGCGGCCGCCGACACCACGCATGAGCCTCCGTGCCACTTGGCGGCGTGATCCAGAAACTTGTCCACCGTCAATGCGTACCGCTGCATCGTCCCGTCCATCTCCGCACTAGGCGCGAATCGACACCCGTCACGATCCTCCTGCCGCAGCGACGTCCGGCTAGAAGGTCTTCATGACCCTTATCCCGTACTGGCGCGGATAACCGGCCCAGCGCAGCCCCGAATCCGCTGCGGCAACGTAGGCCTCATCCGTCAGGTTCGTGCCATAGGCGGTGAACGTCCAGTCGCCTCGCGCATACGCCAGTTGTGCCGACAGCAGGTTGCGCGCACCGAGATAGTCACCGAGGGCGGCATTGTCGAAGAGCGTCGCCCACTGCGATCCGACGTGCGAATAGTTCGCGCGCATGGTCAGCGTGCTGTCTCCCGCCAGGTAGAACACGTACTGTGGACCGAAGTTGTAGGTGAGGCTCGGCGCATAGGTCTGCGGATGTCCGGCCAGGTTCACGCAACTCAGCGACGCCGGCCCGGTCATCGGATCGCACGTCCCCACGACCGGTAGGCGATTGTCGGTGGCGAAGAACGTTCCGAGGCTCGTGTGCTCCCAGCCCACATTGGCATCGAAGGAGAAGCGGCCCAGCACCGCCTGCGCGGAGAGCTCGACGCCGTAGAGCGTCGTGGGTGACGGACTGTTCACCTCCAGACCCTGTGTCGGGATCAGCGGAGCCCCGATCGTCACCTGGAAATTGTGGTACCTGTCGTAGTAGCCGCCCAGCTGCGTCCGCAGGTGATCGTCCAGCGCCGAGAGCTTCCAGCCGAGCTCGTAGTCGGTCACGTATTCGGCCCGAAACGGCTGCTGGTACGTGGTGCCTATGGGGAGGTTGAGACCCCCCTGCTTGTAGCCCGTGGCGACGAACGCGTAAAGATAATTCCGGGCGTTGACGGCCCAGCTCAGGTCCGCCTTGCCGGTCAGGCGGTCGTCGTGCTCGCTCTGATGGGCGTATTCATTGTAGAAGAACTCCGGGATCACGTTGTAGACCCGGTTGGTCGTGTCGTTCCAGGAGTAGCGCGCGCCGAGCTGCAATTTCCAGCCGCGACTGAAGTGAAAGCCCAGCTGCCCGAACGCCGCCGCCGTATCGTTGGGCACGCTGCCTTCGATGTACTGGTCATAGACGCCCGGCGGATAGCCGACATAGAACCCCTGGCCGAGCGGGTAGGAGTAATGCAGCCCCTGGTAGTAGATGCCGGTGACCCAGGTGAGGAAGCCCTTCTCCGGCGAGATCAGGTCGAACTCCTGCGAGTACATCTCTCCGGGAACCAGGTCCTTGAACGTGAAATTCAGCTTGTCGGTGCCGTCGAGGTCCGCTTTGTAGACCGAGCGCCCCCATTGCGCGCCCGTGATCGAGCGCAGCGTGACGCCGTTGTCCATCGTGTAGTTGATGTTGAGGGTCGAGCGGGCGATCTGATCGATCGCGGCCTGCGGCCCGTTCGCGGTGACCTCGAAGAGCGGTGTCTTCGCCGTGGCCGGCGAGGCCGGATAGCCCCCGTTGTCGATGTAGGAGTAGGTGGTCTGCCAGAGCGCGCTCAGCTTCCCGGACGGCTTCCAGAGCAGGCCGAAGCGGATGGACGACTGCTTCAGCGAGCCGTTGCCGCCGAAATACGGGCCGGTGATGTGGAAGAACGTGTCGCGGTACTCGTCGTAGAAGGCGACGCGCGCGGCGACCGTGCCGCTCACCGGCAGGTTCACCGCGCCCTGCAGCATGGCGTCGTTGTAATTGCCGTACTGCCCGAGCACATAGCCGTTCACGCCGTTGAAATTCGGGGCCGCCTCGGTGATGTAGACCGCGCCGCCGGTCGAGTTCTCCCCCGCGAACGTCCCCTGGGGACCGCGCAGCACCTCGATATTGGAGATGTCGTAGAACGGCTCGTCCTCGAGGTAACCGGGGAACGATGCCACGCCGTTCCGATAGGTGATGACGCCGGCCTGGGTCTGGGTGTTGTGCTCGCCCTTGCCGATGCCGCGGATGTTGAATTCGTTCCCCTGGCCGAAGTTGTCGACCGCGAGCGAGGGTGAGACGGTTTCCAGCTGATCGACGATGATCACCCCGTTGTTGATGAGTTGATTGCCGCTGAGAACGGTCGCCGCGATCGGCGTCTGCTGCAGATTGGTGGTGCGCTTCTCGGCCGTGACCACCACCTCCTGGAGCACGGGCGGGGAGGTCCTGGACCCGGCGGACACGGCCTCGTCCGCCGCGGCGCCGCCGGCCTGCCCGCCGGACGCCGCTCGATCCTGAGAGCCGCCGGCCGTGGACGCCGTTTCAAGGGTCTCGCCCCTGGCTGCCGCGACGCTGCTCAATACGACCGCAACGCAGACGAATGACGTGATCTTCATTCGAATCCCCCCGCTTCTCTTGGGCCGCGTCGGTTGCCGCGGCTGGCAGAGTGTCCCACCCGGAGTGGGCGTTGTCAAATTCACTAACACGTGAAAGAATGAAGTTGCTCCGCCTGCCGAGAGAGCCCGGACCGGAGGGTTGCCGCGAAGTGTGTCCACTGTGTTGCAAGGGACTGACGCGTACCCAGGGGGAGCCGCGGATGTCCCCGGAGGCGGTTCGTGACCCGCCGTGGCGGCGGTTACAGTCACTTCATTCTCGACTGTGTGAAAGTCCGATCAGCGGGGTTCGCCATGTCCATCGCGGATTTCAGGCTGAGCGCCCAGGACCTCGTGCCGTATGGACGGGGCCTGCAACGTCCCGAATGCGTCTGGGTGGACGCGGATGGCGCATGGGCTTCCGATGCGCGCGGCGGAGTGTGCCGCGTTCACGCGGAGCGCGAGCCGGACGTTCTCGGCGCCGGAATCGCCGACCCGAACGGATTCAGCCGCCGCCCCGATGGCAGCTTCGTCGTCGCGGGCCTGAGCGACGGCCGGCTGTATCACATCTCCCCGGACGGGCATACCCGCACCCTTCTCGACCGCCTGCACGGGGCGCCGCTCGGCGCGGTGAATTACGCCTGTGCCGATGGGCCGCAGCGGATCTGGCTGTCGGTCATGACCCGCCACCTGCCCTGGATGCCGGCCATGCAATCCAGCAAGCCGGATGGCTACATCCTCAGAATCGACGGGGACGGCACGCGCGCGCAGATCATCGCCGACGGACTCGATCTCACCAACGAGGTGAAAGTCTCGCCCGATGGGCACCACCTCTATGCCGTCGAAACCCTCGGCGGCCGCATCGTCAGGTTTCCGATCCGTCCGGACGGCTCGCTCGGCGCGAAGGAATGCGTCGGCCCCCAGAGTCTCGGACGTGGCGCGCTACCGGATGGAATCACGTTTGACGGCGACGGAAACGTGTGGGTTACCGTCATCAGTCAGAATGCTCTGCATGTCATAGACCGGGACGGGGCCGTGCACGTCGTCTATTCAGACATGAACTCGGCGGCGGTCGAAGCCATGGCATTCGCCGTCGAGCAGCGCACCGGGACCCTGGATAACCTCATCGCGTGCGCGATGGTCCAGGGACCACTGCGCCTGCCTACGAGCATCGCCTTCGGCGGTCCCGACGGCAGGACCGCGTTCGTCGGCTCCGTCGGTCTGACGCACCTGGCGACTTTTAGAATCCCGGCCGAGCTCTCCGTACCCCGTCGCTGCTGGAAGTGACTGCGGCCCCGGAGCCGAGGGGCCGCCGGGCAATGAGCATGAGCTGCGCCGCAGTACGTATTTGTCGCGATGAGCGCACGCCGCATAACATGGCCGCGGCATGCGCCATGCGGAGTTTCCGCAAGGCCGCCGGGCCGCCAGCCGACCCATAATTGCAGCAATTCGGATGCGGCGCCGCTACCGGGACGCGGAGGTGATCATGAGCTACTACATTGCCAAGACGGTTTCCAAGGGGTTCGACGACGCCATCGCGGACGTGACGGCGCGCCTCAAAGAGCAGGGATTCGGTGTCCTGACTGACATCGACGTCCAGGCGACACTCAAGTCGAAGCTGGGAACGGACACGCCGAAGTACCGTATCCTCGGCGCCTGCAATCCGCGCCTGGCGTACGAGGCGCTCAAGATCGAGGAGCGCCTGGGAGTCCTCCTGCCCTGCAACGTGATCGTGCGGGAGACCTCGGACCATCGGGTCGAGGTTGCCGGCGTCGATCCGGTCGCCACGATGGAGCGCACGGGGAACCCGGCGTTGCGGAGCGCGGCGGAACAGGTGCGCGGACTCCTCTCCGCCGCGATCTCCGGGGTCGGCGCATAAGCCCATTTTGTCCTCGCGGCCGACCCCTTCCGCCGATGAGCCGCGGGGCCTCTCGAGCCTCGAGGCCGGGAGACTGCTCGCCGCGACCGGCTCCAACGCCATGCCGGAGGAGCGCTCCTCCCTGTGGCGCGACCTGGCCGGCAAGCTCTGGGCGCCCGTGCCGTGGATGCTGGAAGCGGCCATCGTGCTGCAGCTCGTTCTCGGGGAGCGCA
>DASZYK010000378.1:0-4496 GCA_035545455.1 Steroidobacteraceae bacterium | reverse complement strand
CGAGGCGCTCGGCGCCACCGTCCGCTTCGGAGCTGATGCCGGGGAGTGCCTCGAGGCGGCGCGGGCGGCCGAGGCGGCCGGCCGGGCCGTCATCGACTGCCGGGGACTCGAGGCGCGCGATGCGCTCACGGATCTTCGCGGCGTCAAAGGTGAGATGTTGGTCGTCAGGCTCCCCGATGTCAGCCTGTCGCGACCGGTGCGGGTGCTGCATCCGCGCGTGCCGGTGTACATCGTGCCGCGAGGCGACGGCCACTACATGATCGGCGCCACCATGATCGAGAGCGACCAGCCGACGCGCATCACCGCGCGCTCCATGCTGGAGCTCCTCGGCGCCGCCTACGCCCTGCACCCGGCGTTCGGCGAGGCCGAGATCGTCGAGATCGGCACCGGCGTGCGGCCCGCCTTTCCCGACAACCTGCCGCGCGTCTGCCGCGTGGGCGGGAGGCTCCATGTCAACGGGCTCTACCGGCACGGCTTTCTCCTCGCGCCGGCGCTCGCGCGCCAGGCCGCAGAGCGGGTGCTGGCGGCGGATGATTCCCCGGAGGTGATGAATGCGGATTCTCGTCAACGGCGCCTCGCATGAGGTCCGGGCGGCGGATCTCTCCGCCGCGCTCGAGGAGCTGGGCTACGGCGGCGCGGTGGTCGCGACCGCCGTCAACGGCGAGTTCGTGCCGGCCGCCGACCGGCAGGGCGCGCGGCTCACCGACGGCGACCGGGTCGAAGTGCTGGCGCCCATGCAGGGCGGTTAGGAGCGCGCGCGGTCATGCTGCGACTCTATGACACGGAGCTGCGCTCGCGGCTGCTGCTCGGCACCGCCCGCTATCCCTCCCCATCGATCCTGACCGAGGCCGTCAAGGCGAGCGGCACGGAGCTCGTCACCGTCTCGCTGCGGCGGGAATCGGGCGGCGAGCGCGCGGGCCAGGGATTCTGGTCGATCATCCGCGGCCTGGGCGTGCGCGTGCTGCCCAACACGGCGGGCTGCCATTCCGTCAAGGAAGCCGTCACCACGGCGCAGATGGGGCGGGAAGTCTTCGGCACCTCCTGGGTGAAGCTCGAGGTCATCGGCGAGGACGAGACACTGCAGCCGGATGTCTTCGGCCTCGTGGAGGCGGCGCGCATCCTGCGCCGGGAGGGGTTCGAGGTCTTCCCCTACACCACCGAGGATCTCATCGCCGCGGAGCGGCTGCTCGAGGCCGGCTGCCGCGTGCTCATGCCGTGGGGCTCGCCGATCGGCTCGGGGCGCGGGCTCAACAATCTCTTCGGCCTGAAGGCGCTGCGCGCCCGCTTTCCCGAGGTGCCGCTGGTGGTCGACGCCGGCATCGGCGTGCCCTCGCACGCGGCGCAGGCGCTGGAGCTCGGATTCGACGCGGTGCTCATCAACACGGCCGTCTCGCAGGCGCGCGATCCGGTCGGCATGGCGGGCGCCTTCGCGCAGGCGGTGGCGGCGGGGAGGGCGGCGTACGAGGCCGGCCCCATGGAGCCGCGCGATCTCGCGGTGCCTTCCACGCCGGTGATCGGCAAGGCCTTCCTGAAATGACGAGCCTGCCGCGCGTATACCCGATCGTCGACAGCGCGGCGTGGATTGGACGTCTGCTGCCCGCCGGCGCACGACTCGTGCAGCTGCGCGTGAAGGATCGCCCGGCCGAGGAGGTGAGAGGAGAGATCCGCGAGTCGCAGCGTCTCTGCGCGCGCGCCGGCGCGCAGCTCGTCGTCAACGATTACTGGCAGCTCGCACTCGAGGAGGAGTGTGATTTCGTGCATCTCGGCCAGGGAGATCTGGATACCGCGGACGTGGCCGCGCTGCGCCGCGCCGGTGTCAGGGTCGGCATCAGCACGCACGATGAGGCCGAGCTCGCGCGCGCCCTCGCGCTCGAGCCCGACTACGTCGCGCTCGGACCCATCTATCCGACTCTCCTCAAAGCCATGGCTTTCGCGCCGCAGGGTCTCGATCGCATCGGCGAGTGGAAGCGGCGGATCGGCGCGCTCCCTCTCGTCGCCATCGGCGGCATCACCCTCGAGCGCCTGCCGGGCGTGCTCGCGGCCGGGGCGGACTCGGCGGCCGTCGTGACGGATATCGTCCGCAATCCGGACCCGGAGGCGCGGATGAGAGACTGGGTCCGACAGGGCACACTGTCATGACCGGACGCTACGCCAGACAGATGGTGCTGCCGGAAGTCGGCGCCGAAGGGCAGCGGCGGCTCGGCGCGGCAAGCGTTCTCGTCGTCGGTGCCGGCGGCCTCGGCTGTGCGGTGCTGCAGTATCTCTGCGCCGCCGGCGTCGGGCGCCTCCACATCCTCGATCATGACCGCGTCGAGGAATCCAACCTGCACCGCCAGCCGCTCTTTCGCATGAGCGATCTCGGGGAGCCGAAGGCCCGCGCGGCGGCCGCGGCGATGAGACAGCTGAACCCGCAGGTCACCGTGGAAGATGCAGTCGAGCGGATGACGCCCGCCAATGCCGCCGGCTGGGTCTCGCGAGCCGACGTCATCGTCGATGCCGCGGACAGCCTCGCGCTGACCTACATCCTGAGCGACGAGTGTCTGCGCCAGCGCAAGCCCCTCGTCAGCGCCTCGGTGCTGGGCCTCTCCGGGTACGCCGGCGCCTTCTGCGCCGGCGCGCCGAGCTACCGCGCAGTCTTTCCCGACATGCCGCGCCAGGCCGGCTCCTGCGCGCAGTCCGGCGTTCTCGGCACCGCCGTCGGCGTCATGGGGACGCTGCAGGCGCATCTGACTCTCGCGATACTCCTCGACCTCTCGCCGCCGGTCCTCGGCCGGCTCGTCAGCGTGGATTTCCGCACGCTGCGCTTCAGCGGGTTCTCGTTCGCCTCGGCACCCGAGCCGACCGGGCTCCCGCTGCGGTTCATCGCGCCCGAGGAGGTGTGCGAGACGGACCTCGTGATCGACCTGCGCAGCCTCACCGAGGCTCCCGTATCGCCGTTCCCCGGCGCAATGCGGATCGGGGTGGACGACATCGAGAACGGAGGGCTCCCCGGTACGCCGGCTTCGCGCGTGGTGCTCTGCTGCCGCTCCGGCATTCGCGCGTGGCGTGCCGCGCAGACGCTGCGGCGCGCGGGACACGCCGATCTGGCGCTGATCGCTCTCGGAGACTGACTCCTTGAGCCGCCGGCCCGCCGTGCTCGTGATCGCCGGCTCCGACTCGAGCGGCGGCGCGGGAATCGCGCGCGATCTGCGGGTGCTCGCGGACTTGCAGATGGAGGCGGTCTGCGCCATCTCCGCGGTGACCGCTCAGACGCATGGCCGGGTGATCAGCGTGCATCACGTCCCGCCCGAGATCGTCGGCGCGCAGATCCGCGCCGCCCTCGAGTCAGGCAGCGTGGCCGCCATCAAGATCGGCATGCTCGGCTCGGGCGCGACCGTGGCCGCGGTGGCGCAGAGCCTGCCTCCGGGCGGGACGATTCCCATCGTGCTCGACCCGGTGCTGCTTTCCTCATCCGGGGGCGTGCTGCTCGACGAGGAGGGCCGGGCCGAGATGCGCGCGCGGCTCTTCCCGCTCGCCACCGTGCTGACACCCAACATCCCGGAGGCCGCGGCGCTCTGCGCTGCGCCGCCGGCCGCGAGCCGCGAGGAGTTGCTCGCGCAGGCCCGGGCGCTGCTCGCGACCGGCCCGCGCGCCGTGCTCCTCAAAGGAGGACACGCCGCAGGCGCCGAGGCGGTCGACCTGCTGCTCACCGCGCTCGCCGAGCCGCAATGGCTGTCATCGCCGCGCCTCGAGGCCCGCTGCCGCGGCACCGGATGCGCGCTGGCGTCCGCCATCGCAGCGGCTCTGGCAATGGGCTCATCCGTGGAGGACGCCTGCCGCAGCGGCAAGCAGTACGTGCTTTCCCTGCTGTCAGGCAGCGTTTATAGTTGAGCGATGGAGCCGGCAGCCCGCCACACGAGGATCGTCGCGGTCATCCTCGCGGCCGCGGGTCTCGGCGCATGCTCCGGCACGGTCAGCATCAGTCTCACCGATACGCCCGTCGATCAGGCGACCTCGGTGGTGGTCGATTTCACCGGCATGGAGCTGCACAACACCACCACCGGCAAGACGGTCACCATCACGTTTCCGAGCGCCCGGCAGATCGACCTGCTGCAGCTGCAGAACGGGGCCACGGCCGCGCTCGTACAGGGTGCGACCGTCCCGGTGGGCAACTATGACTGGATCCAGCTCGAGGTGCTCGCGGACAAGGACACCCAGGGCGAGTCGTATATCACGCTCAACACGGGAGCCCAGTATCCGCTCTACATCCCGAGCGGATTTGAGACCGGACTCAGGATCGTCTCGCCCTTCAAGGTGACACAGAGCGGCGGCACGCAGCTCCTGATCGAGTTCAATCTCCGCCAGTCGGTCACAGCGACCGACGGACAGAACTACACGCTCGTCCCGGCGCTGCGCATGGTGGATCCGCAGCAGACGGGCACCATCAGCGCCGGCATCGACCTGGCGGCGCTCGCCGCCCAGCAGCTCGGCGCGTCGGCGAAGGTCTCCCAGTGCCA
>DASZYK010000377.1:0-4692 GCA_035545455.1 Steroidobacteraceae bacterium | reverse complement strand
CGCCGCCGCGGCGCTGGCGCCGCAATACCGTCTGCGGACGGGCAAGTATGTCTACGAGCTCGTGCCCGCGTGCTGCTCGATCCGCGAGGTCATCGAGACTTTCATGAGCGAGCCGCCTTTCGCCGGGCGCATGCCCGTATTCATCGGGGATGACGATACCGACGAGGAGGGATTCGACGCGGTCAACGCACTCGGCGGATATTCCATCCGTGTGGGATCCGAGCCCCGCTCCGCGGCTCAATACCGGTTCGCGACGGTGTCCGGCGTCATCGGGTGGCTCAGGGAGCGCAACACCAGCATGATGCGCGCGGCGGTCCGCTGACCTCGCGCGAGCTCAACCGATCAGGGACTCGAAATAGACGGCGACCGCGAGCGCCATGAGGGCCGCCGCCAGCCAGCCGAGCGCCCGCAGCCATCGAGGGATCCGGAACGCCTCGCGCCCGCGCCGGTCCGAGACGAGCACCATCATCGCCAGCATGATCGGCACTGCGGCGGTACCGTTGATCACGGCCGCCCAGAAGAGGAGCTCGATGGGATTGAGGCGCGAAGCCGCGAGCGCCGCTCCGGCCACCGTGGCGAACGCAAGAATGGCGTAGAAGCCGCGGGCCCGTCGGGCCGGCAGCTCGAGACTGCCTTTGAGGCCCAACATCTCCGCGAGCGCGTAGGCCGCAGATCCCGTCAGAACCGGCAGGGCGAGCAGTCCCGTGCCGATGATCCCGGCGGCAAACAGAATGAATGTCAGCTCGCCCGCGATGGGGCGCAACGCCTCCGCCGCCTGGGACGCCGTGTCGATCCTCGTGATGCCGTGCGCGTTGAATGTCGCCGCCGTCGTCACGATGATGAAGAAGCCGATGAGGTTCGAGACCGCCATGCCGAGGCAGGTATCGAACGCGATGTGCCTGAAATATGCAGATGTCGCACCGCCGGTGCCGCCCCGCCGGCGCCGGTGGCTCAAGCGTGACTCCTCGGCCTCCTGGGATGCCTGCCAGAAGAAGAGATACGGGCTGATCGTCGTGCCGAACACCGCCACGACGGTGAGCTCCACCGCGCGCCCGTGGGAGAAGGACGGCGCCAGCGTGCCGAGGACCACCCGCCCCCAGGGGATGTGCAAGGTGAGCGCCGCACCCACATACACCAACAGGACCATGGTCAGATACTTGAGGTAACCCGCGTACCGGTGATAGGGCACGACGGTCTGCGCGATGAGGGAGCCGAGCCCGAAGACGAAGGCGTAAAGCGCCGCCGGACCCGAAACGACCAGGCGCAGAGACTCCCCCATCGCGGCGAGGTCCGCGGCAACATTGATGGTGTTGGCCACGACGAGCAGAGCCACGAGCGCATGCACCGCCGGGCGCGGGAAGCGCGCAGCCAGACTCCTGGCGAGTCCCTTGCCCGTCTGCCAGCCGATACAGGCGCTGATGATCTGTATGGCAGACATGAACGGCATCGTGAGCAGCATCGTCCAGGTCAGCGCATAGCCATACTGCGCTCCGGCCTGCGAATAGGTCGCGATGCCGCTCGGGTCGTCGTCGGCGGCCCCGGTGATGAGGCCGGGACCGAGCGCCTTCCAGATCCGGCGAGCCCAGCCGCTTGCCCAGGGTCGCGCGTCGGGTTGGCGCATATGAGGATACTAACGGGTCAGCATCGTCCTGGCTCCGCCTCCATTGCCAGGGCCGCTGACCCCGGCGGTGCTGTGATCGCCGCGCCAGGTCCCCGCGTCCGGCCGATGCCCGATCGCGGGTGCGGGCATAGATCCCGACCGAGGGGGTCTGAAATTGGCGTCACCGCGTAAGTGCTTGCAACCAAAGCGATTCGTTGGCGGCAGACGAAACGCGACTCCGCGCTCCATCCCTTGATTCCGCACGGCGCCTGGCCCGATCCTCGGCAGCCTTCGCAAATGATGCGCTCGCTTACCCATCCACTTTCCACCCTCGGACGGGACCTCACCCGATCCCTGTCAATACATATGTATTGACATGCTGACCGATGCATCACATGCTATTGCCATGAATCGGTCCTCGAAGCTCTCGCAACTGCAGCTGCGTGTATCCAAGGAGGAAAAATCGGCAATCCGCCGCGCGGCCCGGCGTGCGGGGATGGACATGTCGGCCTACGTGTTGAGCCGCGTGCTGCCCGCGCCTGCGGCAGCGTTTCAGGAGGCCGTCACCGCGCTGACCGGGCCCGGAGAGCCCTCCTTCGCGCTCGCGGAGATCAACTCGCTGCTCTCGGGTTTCACTGCCGAGGAACTGCGCCAGGCGGTCGCAGCCGCGCCGGACGCCGCTCTCTCGCCGTTCCTTGCCAATTATGTGGCGGCCATGATTGAGATGGCCTGCAACATGCGTGGGCTGCCGGTGCCGGCGTGGACCCGAAGGACCGACGCGCTGCCGGAGCCGGTATTCGGCTCCTCGCTGCCGTCGCTGCGCCTGTACCTGCTGACACGCTCGCCGGCACCCTTCCGTCGGCGCAATATATTCGTCGACTCGAGCATCGGCCAACGGGTGTAGGTGCCAGATGGCGGCGCTGAACAAGGCGGATATCCGCCGTCTGTTCGAACTTCTGAACGATGAGCTACGTCAGGCCGATACCTTCGGCGAGGTATTCCTGGTGGGCGGCGCTGTGATGTGTCTGGCGTACGGCGCGCGGGCTTCGACGAGGGACGTCGATGCCTTCTTCCGGCCGCCCGAAAAGGTACGCGAGGCCGCAACTCGCACCGCCATCAAGGCCGGAATCGACCCTCATTGGCTCAATGACGCTGTGAAGGGCTTCATGAGCGCCCAAGGCGAGTTCGCCCCTTTTCTCGAGCTCGACCACCTGCGGGTGATGACGGCGCAACCCGAGTATCTGCTGGCGATGAAAAGCCTGGCAATGCGGATCGGAGCCGAGTTCCATGACGAGGAGGATGTCCGGTTCCTCCTTCGTCTTCTCGACGTTCGGTCGTACGAGCACGCGCTCCGCATCATCACGAAGTACTATCCGCTGGAGCGAATTCCGCAAAAGACCCTCTATGCGCTGGAAGATCTGCTCCCGCAGAGTCCGGCATAGCATCTGGGACGAGTGCCCCCTCACCACGTGGCTGACCCTGTGCGGCCTAATTTGTAATCACGTGGCGGCTATGCCGCAGGATCAGGGCAAAGTCCCTGAGAATCTCCTGAATGCAAAGATAGGTTCGCCGCCTAAGTAGTGGTACGGAAAGGAATTTTGGAGCGGGAAACGAGACTCGAACTCGCGACCCCAACCTTGGCAAGGTTGTGCTCTACCAACTGAGCTATTCCCGCGCCCCGGGCGAGGGACGGCATTGTAAGTGCGGGCCCTGCGAAGTCAAGGCAAGCCGGGGGCGGGATGGCCGAAAAACCGACCCGGGACAGAGCCTTAGGTGATCAGCGCCGCAGCTCGGGCCAGGCGGCCCGGAGATAGGCGACCATGGACACCAGGGTCGCCGCCGCCGCGAGCTCGATCAGCACCACCCCCACCGCGTAGATCGGGATACCGAGGATGGGGGCGCGGTAGAGCGTCATCGAAAGGCCCACGATCTGCAGGATGGTCTTGAGCTTGCCGAGCTGCGAGACCGCCACCTTGCGCCGCTGGCCGATCTCGGCCATCCATTCCCGCAGAGCCGAGATCGTGATCTCCCTGCCGATGATGACCACGGCGGTGAGGACGATCAGGGCCCGCGTGTCCCTGCTGACGAGAAGGACCAGCGCCACCGCCACGATCAGCTTGTCGGCCACCGGATCCAGAAAGGCGCCGAGGCGCGAGGTCTGCCCGAGGCGGCGCGCGAAATAGCCGTCGAGCGAGTCCGTGATGCCCGCCGCCGCGAAGAGCAGCCCCGCTGCCGGGTCGGACCAGTGGTAGGGCATGTAGAACAGCAGGACGATGAGCGGGATGGCGGCAATGCGCAGCCATGTCAGCGTGTTCGGCAGGTTCCAGTGCATCGCGCGCTCACGAGCCGGGGTGGAGGTGATCATAAAGTGTGCGCGCCAGTGCGGCCCCGATTCCGGCAACCTCGGTGAGATCTGCCACGCCGGCGCGCATCACGCCCTGCAGTCCGCCGAAGTGCGTGAGCAGGGCACGGCGCTTGGCCGGTCCGAGGCCCGGGATCGCCTCCAGCACCGACTCATTGTAGCGGCGTGCCCGCCTGCGCCGGTGTCCGGTGATCGCAAAACGATGCGCCTCGTCGCGGATGCGCTGGATCAGCCTCGACGCCGGGGAATGCGCTTCCGGCACCCTGGGCGCAGCCGCGCCGTGCACGAAGAGTCTCTCCTGCCCCGGGCGCCGATCCGGTCCCTTGGCCACGCCGACCAGCGTGACGTCACCGAATCCCAGCCCCGCCAGCACTTCGTGCACGGCCGCGATCTGCCCGAGGCCGCCGTCGATCAGCAGCAGGTCGGGCGCCGGAATCTCCCCGTCCCGCACCCGGGTATAGCGCCGCTCCAGCGCCTGGCGCAGGGCGCCATAGTCGTCACCGGGCGTGACACCCGTGATATTGAATCGCCGGTACTCCTTCTTGAGCGGTCCTTCCGGGCCGAAGACCACGCAAGAGGCGACCGTGCCCTCCCCGCCCGTGTGGCTGATGTCGAAGCACTCGATGCGCTGCGGCGCCTCCGGCAGCTCGAGCTCCGCCGCGAGTGCCGCCAGCATCTCGTCCAGGCCCTGCTTCTGCGCGAGCCGCATGCGCAAGGCTTGCGCCGCATT
>DASZYK010000376.1:0-11629 GCA_035545455.1 Steroidobacteraceae bacterium | reverse complement strand
CCTCTGGGCCGCCATCCGTATCCTCGAGCAGCGCGCGAATCTAGATCGCGCGCGGGGCAAAGAGGAGAGCCAGCGTGGCCGTGCCGCCACGGCCGCAAGCTACAGTTCACGCGCAGCCGAGATCACCGGCCATGCGCACGTGTTGCGCGAGATCCTGGCGAAGCTGCCAGGCTAGAGCCCGGGCCTGCGGCATCGAGCGGGCGCAGGGCTCAGGACTCAGAGGATGTAGCGGCTGAGGTCCTCGTCCTTGGCGAGATTGCCGAGGTGCTCATCGACGTACTTCGCATCGATCTCCACGGCCGAGCCGCCCTGCTCCGAGGCCTCGTAGGAGACGGATTCGAGCAGCCTCTCCATCACCGTGTGCAGCCGCCGGGCGCCGATGTTCTCGGTGCGCTCGTTCACCTGGAAGGCGATCTCGGCGATGCGCCGCACGGCGTCCTCGGCAAACTGCACCGACACACCCTCCGTCCCCATCAGCGCCCGATACTGGGCAGTCAGCGAGGCATCCGGCTCCGTCAGGATGCGCACGAAGTCACCCACCTTGAGGGAGTCGAGCTCCACGCGGATCGGCAGCCGCCCCTGGAGCTCCGGGATGAGGTCGGAAGGCTTCGACAGGCTGAAGGCGCCGGAGGCGATGAAGAGCACATGGTCGGTCTTGACCGGCCCGTACTTGGTGGCCACGGTGGAGCCTTCGACGAGCGGCAGCAGATCCCGCTGCACACCTTCGCGCGAGACGTCCGCGCCCATCGTCTCCTGCCGTCGCGTCACCTTGTCGATCTCGTCGATGAAGACGATGCCATTCTGCTCCGCATTGGCAAGCGCTTTGACCTTGAGCTCATCCTCGTTGATGAGCTTCGCGGCCTCCTCCTCGACGAGGAGCTTCTGCGCCTCGCGCACCTTCACCTTGCGGCTGCGGGTGCGGTTGCCGCCCAGATTCTGGAACATCGACTGCAGCTGCTGCTGCATTTCCTCCATCCCCGGGGGAGCCATGATCTCGACACCCACGGGAAGCGTGCGCACTTCGATCTCGACCTCGCGGTCGTCGAGCTCCCCGGAGCGCAGCATGCGGCGGAATTTCTGGCGCGTCTCGGCATCGCGCGGCTGCGCCGGCTCGTCGGTGGAGAACCCCATCATCCGCGGCTTCGGCAGCAGGGCGTCGAGCACGCGCTCCTCCGCGGCTTGGGCGGCACGCTCGCGCACCTTCTGCATCTCCTGCTCGCGAGTCATCTTCACGGCGACGTCGGCCAGCTCCTTGACGATGGAGTCGACGTCGCGGCCGACATAGCCTACCTCGGTGAACTTGGTCGCCTCGACCTTGACGAACGGGGCGTTGGCCAGCCGGGCGAGGCGGCGTGCGATCTCCGTCTTGCCCACGCCGGTGGGCCCGATCATCAGGATGTTCTTCGGGGTGATCTCCTGACGCAGCGGCTCCGGCACCTGCATGCGGCGCCAGCGGTTGCGCAGCGCGATGGCGACGGCGCGCTTGGCGGCGTCCTGGCCG
Organism: Steroidobacteraceae bacterium; assembly: GCA_035545455.1. Taxonomy (GTDB): domain Bacteria; phylum Pseudomonadota; class Gammaproteobacteria; order Steroidobacterales; family Steroidobacteraceae; genus 13-2-20CM-66-19. The sequence continues at coordinate 10,128 of DASZYK010000376.1, read as the reverse complement.
ATGATGTGCTTGTCGAGCTCCTGGACGATCTCTCGGGGGGTCAGCGATGACATGATGCTCCGATGCTTCAGGCGCGGGCGGAGGGCGTTTCCCGCCCGAGCTCCTCGATGGTGAGATTCCGGTTGGTGTAGATGCAGATGTCGGCGGCGATGTTGAGCGAGCGCTCCGCGATGCTGCGCGCATCGAGTTGCGTCGTCTCGAGCATCGCCCGCGCCGCCGCCAGCGCGAACTGCCCGCCGGAGCCGATGGCCGCCGCCTCGATTTCCGGCTCGATGACATCGCCGTTGCCGGAGATCACGAGAAGCTTGCCGGGGTCGCCGACGAGCAGCAGCGCCTCGAGGCGCCGCAGGTAACGGTCCGAGCGCCAGTCTTTCGCCAGCTCGATCGCGGCGCGCGTGAGGTTGCCGTATTTCTCCAACTTGCCCTCGAAGCGCTCGAACAGCGTGAACGCGTCGGCGGTGCCGCCGGCGAAACCGGCGAGCACCTTGTCGTTGTAGAGCTTGCGCACCTTGCGCGCGTTTCCCTTCATGACGGTGTTGCCGAGCGTCACCTGGCCGTCTCCGGCCAGCGCCACGGCGCCGTTGCGCCGCACTCCCAGGATGGTGGTACCGTGTGGATCGAAATGCCGGGTCATCGAGTCCTCTGGAACGATTGGCGCAAAGCCGGCATTGTGCCGCTTCGCGCGAGCGCGGCCCACCCGCCTTTCGACCTCGCGGCCCAGGGAGCGGCCCCTCTGAGAGCCGCCGCCGCCAGAGCAGGTGCCCCAGGCAACGGCCGCTCACTGGCTCTGCTTTCGCGCTGCAAGCGCGCCCTAGAGCTTGCGACGGGCTCGGGGGTGGGTGGCGTCGTAGATGCGGGCGAGGTGCTGGAAGTCAAGGTGGGTGTAGATCTGGGTCGTGGCGATATCCGCGTGACCCAGCAGCTCCTGCACTCCGCGCAGCTCGGCGCCGGACTCGAGCAGGTGCGAGGCGAAGGAGTGCCGGAAGAGGTGCGGATAGACGTGGGCGGCGAGGCCCTGGCGGCGCGCCCAGTACGCGACCCGCAGCTCGACGGCCCGCCGTCCGAGACGCCGCCCGAGCCGGCCGACGAACAGCGCCAGCTCGCCCGGACGCGCGATGGCGGCGCGCTCGGCGAGCCACTGCTCGAGCACGCGGATCGCCACGCGGCCCACCGGCACCACGCGCGCCTTTCGTCCCTTGCCGAGCACGTGAACCGTTCGGTCCCGGAGGTCGAGATGGCCGAGATCGAGGCCGACGACCTCGGCGAGACGCAACCCCGAGGAGTAGAGCAGCTCCATGATGGCCCGGTCCCGGGCGGAGAAAGGCTCCCCCGCCGGGATCTCGAGGAGGCGAGCCATCTGGTCCGCGTCCAGCGTCTCCGGCAGGCGCCGCGCCGCCTTGGGCGCGCGCACATCCTGGCCCGGATTGCTGCGAATCCGCGCCACGTCGGCCTGCTCACCGTCGCCGGCACCGGCCGGGGCTGGGACGGGCGAGCCGCGTCGCAGCGAATGGGCCTCGCGCTGCAGGAACTCGTAAAAGCTGCGCACGGCCGAGAGCCGCCGCTGGATGCTGCGGGGTCCGAGGCCGCCGCCGTGCAACCGCGCCGCGAACGACCGCAGGTGGCCGCTGTCGACGGCGGCCCAGCTCGTGAGGCCGGCTTGCTCGCAGTACGACACCAGGGCCTTCAAGTCGCGCGTGTATGCGGCCAGCGTATGCGGCGAGCAGCGCCTCTCCGCGGAGAGATACCGCCGAAAGCGCTCGATCCAGGCGAGCGTGGACGGCGTCATGAGTCCCGCGCCCCGGGGCGCAAATGGTGGCCGGCCGCGGTTCGGCCCCACGCGAGCCTCACTGGCCGGCGCGCTGTGGCGCGGGCCGACGCGAGGGTCACGAGCCTGCGCCCGAGCTCACCGAGTCGGCGATCAGATCCGCCATGCGGGCCAGGAACTCGGTGCTCATGCCGGGGTGGAAACGGTCGCGGTCGGTGCTGCCGAGCGCGAGCACGCCGAGCGGGCCGGAGGCACCGGCCGTGCTCGCCGGAGGCAGGAGCGGCACCAGCGCGACCGAGCCGATGTCGTTGGCGTCCTGGCCGAAGAGGAACTCACGCTGCGTGTCGCGCGCCTGGCCGCACCGCGGCTTGCCGCTGGCAAACAGCGTCTCGAAGGATTTCAGGCCGGCATCGTCGCGCGCGACGGTGCGCACGAAGCGTTGTGGCGCGAGATCCGGGTATTCACCGATCAACACGAGCACGCCGTGAAAAGCGTCGAAATCCTCGCGCAGGCTGGCCTCGATGCACGTGACGGCCTCGGCGCGCGATCGCGCGCGCAGGAGCTTGCGCGTGAAGCGATGCAGCTTGTCGGCGATCGCGTCGTTGGCTCGCGCTACGCTCACCAGCGCCGCGAGCTTGCCCTCGAGCGCGGCGTGTTTCTCGCGCAGGACTTCGATCTGCCGCTCCACCAGCGAGATGGTCGAGCCGCCCCGCGAGTGCGGCACGCGCAGGCGCGTGAGCAGCGCCTGATGGCGCTCGAAGAAATCGGGGTTGTGCTGCAGATACGCTGCGACCGCGTCTTCCTCGTTCTCCTTGGCGGCCAACCCTCGGGCTTCTCTTGTCGTCATGCGTCAAACCTCTACGTGGCCTGCGAAGGATACCTCCGCCGGGCCCGTAAGCCAGATATGCTCTCCCGGACCATTCCAGTTTACGCGCAACTCACCGCCGCGCACGCTCACGTTGACTTCCGGATCGAGCTCGCCCCACCGGCGGCCCACCGCCACGGCGGCGCAAGCGCCCGTGCCGCAGGCCAGCGTCTCGCCGGCACCACGCTCGTACACCCGCAGGCGGACGTGCGCGCGGTCGATGATCTGCATGAAACCGACGTTCACGCGCCTGGGGAAGCGCGCATGGCTCTCGATCGCCGGGCCGAGCCGCTCCACCGCGGCCGTGTCGACCGACTCGACGGCCAGGACCGCGTGGGGGTTGCCGATCGAGACCGCGCCGATCTCGACTTCGCCGCCGGGCACCTCGAGCCGATAGCGCTCCGCCTCCGCCTGTGCATCGAAGGGCAGGGAGCGAGGCTCGAAACGCACCGGCCCCATGTCCACGGAGACCAGGCCCCCGGGCAGGGTGCGTGCCTGAATCAGGCCGGCGGGACTGTCCATCGTGATGGCGCCCGAGCGGACCAGCCCGCGCGCGGCCAGGAGCGCCGCGATGCACCGTGCGCCATTGCCGCACTGCTCCACCTCGACGCCGTCCGCATTGAAGATGCGGTAAAACACGGCGGTCTGCGCGCGCCGGGGGGGCTCCAGCACCAGCGCCTGATCGAAGCCGATGCCGGTGTGCCGGTCCGCCAGACGGCGGACGAGCGCGCCGTCCAGCGGGGCGGGAGCGTCGAACACGGCGAAGTCGTTGCCGAGCCCGTGCATCTTGGTGAACTCGATGCGCATCACGGGCGCATCTTATAGCCGAAACCGCTCGCGCAGCTCTCCGGCCATCCTGCGGCTGACCGCGAGCGGCGCCTCGCTGCCGCGCAGGCGCACGTAATACTGGCCGTCGGCATTGCGCTCGATCCGGTCGAGATGCCGTACGGCAACCAACGCATTGCGGTGGATGCGCACGAAGTCGGGCGCGAGCTCTTCCTCCAGCGAGCGCAGCGAATCCTCGATCAGGTCCTCGCCCCGCAGGTGGCGCACGGTCGTGTACTTCTGCTCGGCGAGGAAGTACTGCACCTCCTCGATCGGAATCAGGCGCAGACCCTCGCGATGACGCGCGGCGATGTGCGTGCGGCGCTCGGCTCGCGCGGCTGCCGCGAGGCGCTGCAGCTGCGGCCGCGTGAGGCGCCCGGCCTGCGCCAGGGCCGCCGACAGCTTCTCCTTGCGGATCGGCTTGAGGAGATATCCCACGGCCCGCGTCTCGAACGCGTTGACGGCATACTGGTCGTACGCGGTCGTGAAGATCACGGCCGGCGGCTCCTCCAGGGTGCTCAGGTGCCTGGCCGCCTCGATGCCGTCCATGCCGGGCATGCGGACATCGAGCAGCACGACGTCGGGCGAGAGGGCGGTCGCCTGGCTCAGCGCCTCGGCGCCGGTCCCGGCCTCGCCGACGATCTCCGTGTCGCCGATCTCCGCGAGGAGGCTGCGCAGCCGCTCGCGCGCGGGCGGCTCGTCGTCCACGATGAGCACTTTGAGCATGGGCGTCAGGCCTTTTCGCGTGACGTCACGTGAGGGAAGCGCACGGTCACGATGTACTCCTGCTCGAATCGGCCCGCCTTGACCAGAGCGAGCTCGCCGTAAAGCAGCGCCAGACGCTCGCGGATGTTGGCGAGGGCCAGCCGGTTGCCTTCGCGCTCGCTCTGGCGCTCATCCACCGGATTGCGAACAACGATGGTGACGAGGTCGCCCGAGAGCTCGCCCACGATGCTGACCGTGCCGCCCTCGGGTCTGGGCTCGATGCCGTGATAGATCGCGTTCTCGAGGAGCGGCTGCAGAAGGAGGCCCGGCACGCGCGCCTCGCGCGGGAGCCGGTCGACGTTCCAACTGACGCGCAGCCGCGAGCCGAGGCGCAGCTCTTCGATGCGCTGGTAGGTCCGTGCCACCTCCAGCTCCTCCTCCAGCGTGATGGTCTCGCGCTGATCGCTCAGCGAAGCGCGGAAGAGATCGGCCAGGTCCTGCACGGCCTGCTCGGCGAGCACCGGATCGGAGCGGGTGAGCGAGGCGATCGTGTTCATGCTGTTGAAGAGGAAGTGCGGCCGGATGCGCGCCTGCAACGCATGCACGCGGGCAGCGGCGCGCATCTCGATGTTACGCCGCCACTGGTGCGTCACATAGAAGTAACGCAGCGCCACGGCGGTGATCACGAAGCCGATCGCCACGTTGCGCAGCACGAATGGCCACGCCTCCGCCGGAAACAACGCGGCGGTGCCCGCCGCGATGGCCAGGCTGCTGCGCCCGATGAGGCAGGCGGCGGCTGAGATCGCTGCAATCGCTGCCGCGAGCAGGACCAGTACCGCCGCCGAGCCGCGGGCGACGGTCAGCCGCTCGAGCGGCCTGCGGGTCCAGCAGAGGAGCGCGGCGCACACGAGGCCCACCCACAGAAGGAACAGCGAGGTGCGCGCGAGATCCGCCCAGAAATCGAGGGCGCCGCCCGGAGCCCCGCCTTGACGGGCGAGGGCCAGAAGGATCGCGGTCAGCTCGACGATGAGCACGATCGCGAGAGCGGCGCGCGAGGTGCAGAAATCCGGCAGGTAGAACGATTCCGCGCCGCTGCGCAGCGCCTGACGCACCATCGCGCTTCGGGTCAGGCGGATGGAGTGCGTCCTCGTGCGGGCTCGAAGAGCTCGGTCTTCAGGCGGAAGGCGGCGGAGATGTCCTCATCGCCGTAACCGCGGGAGATGAGCTCGGCGTACTCGCTCAACATGCGCTCGACCACCGGCAGCGAGACCCCGAACCGCGCCGCCATGTCGCGGCAGATGGCCAGATCCTTGGCGTGCAGCCGCACGCGAAAGCCCGCCGGGTAGCTGCCGCGCGCCATGTTCGGCGCGCGATGCACGAAATACCAGCTGGACCCGGCGCCCTTGCCCAGCGTATCGATCAGCTTGTCGAGCGGCAGACCCTGGGCACGGGCGAACGCCATCGCCTCGGAGACCGCCTCGATGATGCCGGCGCACATGATCTGGTTGGTGGCCTTGGCCGCCTGGCCGCTGCCGGTCGGGCCAAAATGCGTGACCGTGCGGCCCATGGCCTCGAGCACCGGGCGGGCGCGCTCGAAGGCCTGATCGGTGCCGCCGGCCATGATCGCGAGCGTTCCCTCCCTCGCACCTTCCACGCCGCCACTGACCGGGCAGTCGAGGAACTCCACGCCCTGCTTGCCGAGAAGCTCCGCGGCCTTGCGCGCGGTATCGGCCGACACGGTCGAGCAATCGATCACCAGGCTGCCGGTGGCCAGGCCGGGAGCCAGGGCGCGAACGACCTCGAGCACGTCATCGTCGGCCGACACGCAGAGAACGACGACATCAACTCCTGAAGCCAGCTCCGCAGGCGTCCCCGGCGCCGCGATGCCGATCTCCCCGGCGAGCGCGCGGGCCTTCTCCGCCGTGCGGTTCCAGACTGCGGTCAGCAGTCCGCCACCGTGGAGATTGCGGGCCATGTGGATGCCCATGGCCCCGAGCCCGACAAAACCGACACGCATGCGGTATCGCCCTCCGGATGAACGGGCGGCCGGCGCCCGGGGCCCGCGCTCGCTGGAAGAAGCGCTCCGGGGAACGGCCGCTAAGCGACACTATAGTGCGAAGGCGCCCGCTACGGAACGGATCAGGATGACCCGCCGGTGCCGCAGTCGGCGTCCATGGCCTGGCGGGCCTTGAGCCGGGCGGCGTCGGCATCAGCGTCGGAAAGATAATGGCGCTCGCCGCTCTTGTCCGTCGTGAAGAGCCGGCGCGACTGGATCAGCTTCTGGTATTCCGCCTTGTCCTGCGTGCACTGCGCCGCGCGAGCCTTGGCCTCGTCCTGATGCACGGCTTCGGCGTCCTGCTGCTGCTTGATCTGCCGCGTGGCGTCGCTGCTCTCGTTCTGGATGCCCTGCATGGCGCTCTGGGCCGCTGCCGGCACGTGCGCCGCCTCGGTCTTGACGAGCTTGGCGCCGGGGACCCACTGGTCGGTGTAGTGCACCTCGCCGTGAGCATCGGTCCATTCGTAGATGACGTCCGCGCGCGCGATGGTGGCCGCCCCGAAAAGAGCGGCCATCGAAGCGGCCAGCAGGATGACGGTGGATCGTGACATGACCTTACTCCCCGGAGCACCGCCATTCTCCACCCTGGCCGCCGGCCGTCCTTTGAACTCCGTCACACCCGGGACGGCAGCCCCTCACAGAAGCGCAAACGGATCGGCGAAAAAGGAAGCCCCGGGCCGGCCGCGGCCCGGGGCTCGAGGTCCCTGCACCGGCGATGGAATCACATGTCGTAGGCGCGCTCGCCATGGACGGTGATGTCCAGGCCCTCGCGCTCTTCGTCCTCGCTCACGCGAAGGCCGATGGTCCATTTGACCAGGTAGAAGCCCACGGCGGCCACGACGGCGGTCCAGACGATGACCACGCAGACGGCCTTGGCCTGTATGAGCAACTGGGCCCAGATGCCGGCATAGGCGCTGCCGCCGGGTCCACCGAGGGCCGGATCGTTGAAGATGCCGGTGGTCAGAGCGCCGAAGATACCGCCGAGCGCATGCACGCCGAACACGTCCAGCGCGTCGTCGGTGCGGATCATCTTCTTCAGGCCGGTGACGCCCCAGAAGCAGAGCGGACCGACGCCGAGGCCGATCACGAACGCGCCCGGTATCCCGACGTTGCCGGCCGCCGGCGTGATGGCGACGAGGCCCGCCACCGCGCCCGAGGCCGCGCCCAGCATCGAGGGCTTGCCCTTGACCACCCACTCCGCGCCCATCCACGTGAGCACCGCGCAGGCCGTGGCGAGATAGGTGTTCATGAAGGCGAGCCCGGCCGACCCATTGGCCTCGAGAGCGGAGCCGGCGTTGAAACCGAACCAGCCGAACCACAGCAGCGAGGCGCCGATCATCGTCATGGTGAGGCTGTGCGGCGGCATGGGCTCCTTGCCGAGGCCGATGCGCTTGCCGAGGACGATCGCGCCGACGAGGCCCGCTACGCCGGCATTGATGTGCACCACGGTGCCGCCGGCGAAATCGAGCGCGCCCCAGCCCGCCAGCAGGCCCGCTACGGGGTGGTCGGCCGGATTGGTGTCGAGACCCGGCACGTACCACACCATGTGCGCCACCGGGCAGTAGCAGAAGGTGAGCCAGAATGCCAGGAACAACAGGATTCCGGAGAATTTCACCCGCTCCACCAGGGCGCCGAGGATCAGGCAGCAGGTGATGGCGGCGAATGTGGCCTGGAAGCTGACGTACACCAGCTCATTCAGCACGACACCCTTGTCGAAGGTCCCGATGTTGGAAAACGCGCCGGTCGACGGGTTGAAGGCGCCCGCCAGAAAGAGCCGGCTCAGGCCGCCGATGAACTCATTGCCGGCGGTGAAGGCGAGCGAGTAGCCGTAGATGCACCACAGCACGGTGATCAGCGAGAAGCCCACGAACACCTGCATCAGCACCGACAGCATGTTCTTGGTGCGGACCAGGCCGCCGTAGAACAGGCCCAGCGCCGGTACCGACATCAGCAGCACCAGGGCGGTGGAGGTCAGCATCCAGGCCATGTCCCCTTTGTCGGGTGTGGGCGGGGCCGCCTCGGCCGCCCACGCCAGCGTTGGTGCGAGGGTCGCGAGTGCCGCGACGCCCGTCATTCGACGGATCGCCTTGAAGAGGATCGGAGCGGTGCGCATGAGGTCTCCCGGTTCTCGAGTCTTTGGGCGCGTTTCCGGACGGTCAGGCCACAAATGACGGCTGCACGACCGGCCTGCGCGCGCGTAAGCTAGTGAAGCGGGCAGTCGGGGTGCAGAATCCATGCCATCGCGGTTTTTACTGTGGTTTCCGGTGCTTGTGCAGCGATGCCCACTCCGCTCGCACTCTTTTGGTGCCGTGCGCCGGAGGCTTCGCCCCATCCGGGGGCATCACGCCTGGAGGTGAGAGATGAGGGACAGTTTCCGGATCGATGAGATCGCCCGCCGGCTGATGGACAGCGTGCCGCCGGCGTTTCGCACCATGCAGAAGGATCTCGAAACCAACTTCCGCGCCGTGCTGCGCTCGAGCCTGGGCAAGCTGGACCTGGTGACCCGCGACGAGTTCGATACCCAGACGCGCGTGCTGGAGCGCACGCGTGCCCGCCTGGCGGAGCTCGAGGCGCGCCTGCAGGCGCTCGAAGGCCTGTCCGCCTCAGCATCCGGCGCTTCCCCGGAGCCGCCCAACACCAGGTAACCGAGCCGGCGACGGCCGTCCGCTGCCGGCGGGATCCAAGCGATCAGCGCGGCCGGCTGCCAAAACGGCCGGAGATGGTTCTGGCCAGTGGACAAGGACGACATGTCGCCGCCTCTCATCGCGACGCTCCTGTGCCGGGCTCAGGTGGGGCTCGACGCTCCGCTGGTGCAGGTCGAGGTCACGGTGACGAGCGGCCTGCCGGCATTCCAGCTCGTGGGCCTGCCGGCGGCCGTCGTCCGGGAGAGCCGCGAGCGGGTGCGCTCGGCGCTTCTTTCCTCCGGCTTCGAATTCCCGAGCGGCCGCATCATCGTCAACCTCGCGCCCGCGGAAATTCCGAAGGAGGGCGGCCGGTTCGAGCTGCCCATCGCTCTCGGCATCCTCATCGCGTCCGGACAGCTTCGGCAGACGGCCGCCTGGCTTTCGGCGGGGTACGAGCTCTACGGTGAGCTGGGGTTGGGAGGGGAGGTGAAACCGGTGCGCGGCATCGTGCTCGCGGCCGCGCACGCCAGCCGCGATGGTCACGAGCTCATCGTTCCCGCCGCCAACGCTGACGAGGCGCTCATCGCCGCCACGGCGCCCGTCAGGGCGGCGTCACGGCTGAAAGAGGTCTGCCTGCACATCGCGGGTGAGACTCAATTGCCGATCAGAATGCCGGTCATGGCGGAGGGAGCATGCGAATCGCCCGGCGTACAGCCCGACATGGCCGACGTCCGAGGACAGTTGCAGGCCAAGCGGGCGCTGCTGATAGCGGCGGCGGGCTCACACAGCCTGCTGATGATCGGTCCGCCAGGCTGCGGCAAGAGCATGCTGGCGCAGCGTCTGCCCGGACTGCTGCCTCGCCTCACGGAGAGCGAGGCGCTCGATTGCGCGTCGATTGCCTCGGTCAGCTCCGCCGGCTTCAGCATGAGCGCTTTCGGCCGCCGGCCGTTTCGCTCACCCCACCACACGGCCTCCGCCGTAGCGTTGGTGGGCGGTGGCGCTCACGCGCGCCCTGGAGAGATCAGCCTCGCCCACCGCGGTGTTCTCTTTCTCGACGAGCTGCCGGAGTTCGACCGCCGGGTGCTCGAAGCGCTGCGGGAGCCGTTGGAGTCGGGCGTCGTCAGGGTTTCCCGTGCTGCCGCGCACGCGGATTATCCGGCGGAATTCCAGCTGATCGCCGCCATGAATCCCTGTCCCTGCGGCCATCTGGGCGATCCGGCCGGAAGCTGCCGCTGCACGCCCACCCAGGCGCAAAGGTATCGCGAGCGAATTTCCGGTCCCCTGCTCG
>DASZYK010000375.1:0-10567 GCA_035545455.1 Steroidobacteraceae bacterium | reverse complement strand
CATGCATGCACCCGCTCCCTCGTCAGACGACAGTCGTCTGCTGCGCAGCATTCCTCCCGCCCGCCTCGCGCTCATCGAACGCATCGCCCGCGCCCGTCCCGCCCCACGTAATCGCCTTCCCACCGCTTCGGACGCTGCTCGCTATCGTGAGATGCAGCAGTCGTTCCTGCGGGCGTATTTCCGTGGCGTGGGCGAGGAAGACCTGGCGGAGCGGGCGCCCGCCATGCTCGCGAGCGCGGCCCGCTCCCACCTGGAGCTCGGCTGGCGCCGGGCGCCGGCACAGTCCCTGGTCCGGATCTTCAATCCCGACAGCCAGCGAGACGGCTTCGAGTCGCCGCACACGGTGGTGCAGATCGTCACCGACGACAGACCGTTTCTGGTCGACTCCGTCGGCATCGCCTTCAGCCGTGCCGGACTCGCGGTGCATCTCGTCGTGCATCCGGTGCTCGAAGTGCGCCGCGATGCGCGCGGGCGGCTCACCGGCCTGGGCGCGGACGGCGATGCGCCTCACCGGACGGAGTCCTGGGAGCTGTACGAGATCGATCGCCAGACCGATGCGGCGGCGATCGAGCGGCTGCGCCGCGACATCGAATCGACCCTGACCGACGTGAGCCTCGTGGTCGATGATTGGCCGGCGATGCGCCAGCGAGTCCGCGCGATCGTCGCAGACCTCGGGCGCGACCCGCCGCCCCTGCCGGCCGAGGACGTCGCCGAGGCGCGGCAACTCCTCGAGTGGATGGAGGAGCGGCATTTCGTGTTCCTCGGCTATCGGCGCTACCGGCTCGAGCGCGGCTCACGCGAGGACCGGCTGATCCCGGACGCGCGCAGCGGCCTCGGCATCCTGCGCGCGCTCGGCGCGCGCGGCAGGCCCACCGCGACGGTGCTGACCGGCGACATCCGCGCGCGCGCCCGCGAGCGGGAGCTCCTCGTCCTTACCAAGGCCAACTCCATCTCGACCGTGCACCGCGCCGAGTATCTCGACTATGCGGGAATCAAGATCTTCGACGCCCGCGGCCGCGTCATCGGCGAGCACCGATTCCTGGGCCTTTGGACCTCCACCGCCTATCACCGCAGCCCGCGCGACATCCCGGTGCTGCGGCGCAAGGCAGATCGCGTCATCCAGTACTTCGGCCTCGACCCGCACGGACACGACGGCAAGGCCGTCCTCAACGTGCTGGAGACTTATCCGCGTGACGAGCTCTTCCAGGCGAGCATCGAGGACCTGATCCGCATCGCACGCGGAGTCGTCAACCTCTACGAGCGCCGCACCGTGCGCCTGCTCGCGCGGCGCGACCCCTGGCACCGCTTCTATTCCTGTCTGGTGTACGTGCCCCGGGACCGCTATAACACCGAGGTGCGCCAGCGCATCGAGCAGATCGTGCTCGAGGGATTCTGCGGCCAATCCGTGGAGAGCCAGGTGCAGATCTCCGGCTCCAGCCACGCGCGCGTGCACGTGGTCGTGCGCACGGAGCCTCCCGGCCCGCGCAAGGTCGACATTGCCGCGATCGAGCGGCGCATCGCCGATGCGGCGCTGACCTGGACGGATCGCCTGCGCGAGGTGCTGGTGGCGCGCGAGGGCGAGGCTGCCGGCATATCGCTCGCAACGCGCTACCGCCACGTCTTTCCGCTCGCGTACGAGGAGGATGTCGCACCGGCCGACGCGCTGGTCGACATCGCCGCCCTCGAGCAACTGCGCGGCGCCCACGAGGCGCGGCGTCTGAGCCTTCACCGTCCGGCGCAGCAGAGGCCCGCGCGAATGCACCTGAAGGTCGTGAGACTCGGCGATCCGGTGCCGATCTCGGACCTGCTGCCGATCCTCGAGAATTTCGGCCTGCGGGTGATCGCGGAGCGCCCCTACGAGCTCGCGTGGCCCGAAGGCGGCGCCGCATGGATCCAGGACTTCGAGCTCGAGCATCGCGATGGCCTGGCCATCGACATCGGCCGCATCGAGGAGCGCTTCAAGGAAGCGCTGACCATGACCTGGAGCGGCGATGCCGAGAACGACGGATTCAACCGCCTCCTGCTGGGCGCGGATCTGACGGCGCGCGAGATCATGGTATTGCGCGCGTATTGCCGTTATATCCTGCAGACTGGCGTGCCTTTCAGTCAGGCCTACATGGAGCGCGCGCTCGCCGCCAATCCGGCGATCGCGGCCGGCCTGGTGCGTCTCTTCGAAGCGCACCTCGATCCCGCGTCCGGATCCCCCGCCCCGCGCCGCAGCCGCGCGCGCAAGGAGCGGCCCGAGGCGCGCGGCAACGCCGCCGAGGAGATCGCCGCTCAGATCCGCGCCAGTCTGGACGCGGTCGCGAGCCTGGACGAGGACCGCATCCTGCGTGCCTATCTCGGGCTCGTCCAGGCGACTCTGCGGACCAACTTCTATCGCCGGGACGGCGGCGGCCAGCCGCTCCCGTACCTCTCCCTCAAGCTCGATCCGGCCGCCATCCCCGAGCTGCCGCTGCCGCGTCCGAAGTTCGAGATCTTCGTCTACAGCCCGCGCGTCGAGGGCGTGCACCTGCGCATGGGCTACGTGGCGCGCGGCGGGATCCGCTGGTCCGACCGCCGCGAGGACTTTCGCACCGAGATCCTCGGCCTGATGAAGGCGCAGAACGTGAAGAACACGCTCATCGTGCCGGTCGGCGCCAAGGGCGGCTTCGTTCCCAAGCGCCTGCCCGGCGGCAGCCGCGAGGAGGTGCAGGCCGAGGTCATCTCGTGCTACCGCCTCTTCATCCGCGGGCTTCTCGACCTGACCGACAACATCGTCGCCGGCCGGCTAGTGCCGCCGCCGCAGGTGGTACGCCGCGACGGTGACGACGCCTACCTCGTGGTCGCGGCCGACAAGGGCACGGCGACCTTCTCCGACATCGCCAACTCCATCGCCGCGGAGTACGGCTTCTGGCTGGGCGATGCGTTCGCGTCGGGCGGCTCCGCCGGTTACGATCACAAGCGACTCGGCATCACCGCGCGCGGCGGCTGGGAATGCGTCAAGCGCCACTTCCGCGAGCTCGGCATCGACATCCAGAAGACCGCGTTCACGGCCTGCGGTATCGGCGACATGTCGGGCGATGTCTTCGGCAACGGCATGCTGCTCTCGCGCCACATCCGCCTGCAGGCCGCCTTCGATCACCGCCACATCTTCCTCGATCCCAACCCCGATCCGGGGGTGAGCTTCGCGGAACGGCAGCGCCTGTTCGATCTGCCGCGCTCGAGCTGGGACGATTACGACCGCTCCCGCATCTCCAAGGGCGGCGGCGTCTTCGCCCGCAGCGCCAAGTCGATCACCCTCTCGCCCGAGGCGCGCGCGCTGCTCGGCCTCGAGAATGCGGCGAACGCGCCGACCGAGATCATCCGCGCCATGCTGCGCATGCCGGTCGACCTGCTCTGGAACGGCGGCATCGGCACTTACGTCAAGGCCAGCCGGGAATCCGACAGCGACGCGGGTGATCGCGCCAACGACGCGCTGCGGATCAACGGCCGCGAGCTGAAGGCCAAGGTCGTGGGCGAGGGCGGCAACCTCGGGTTCACGCAGCGCGGGCGCATCGAGTACGCGCTCGCCGGCGGCCGGCTCAACACGGACTTCATCGACAACTCCGCCGGCGTCAACACCTCCGACGTCGAGGTCAATCTCAAGATCCTGCTGAACCCCATCATGCAGGCCGGCGGCCTCACCGCGGGTGAGCGCAATCGGCTCCTCGCCAGCATGTCGGGCGAGGTGTGTGCGCTCGTGCTGCGCAACAACTACCTGCAGAGCCAGGCGATCAGCACGCTCGAGCTGCAGGCCCGCGCGCGCCACCCCGAGTTCCAGCACCTGATCCGCTCACTCGAGCGCTCGGGCGAGCTCAACCGGGCACTCGAGTTCCTGCCCACGGACGACGAGCTCGCCGAGAGGCGCAAGGCGGGCGCCGGCATCACGCGCCCGGAGCTCGCCATCCTGCTCGCCTACAGCAAGATCTGGCTCAACAATCACCTGCTCGATTCCGATGTGCCGGAGGATCCGTACCTGTCCTCCGAGCTCGAGCGCTACTTCCCGGCTCCCGTACGCCGGCGCTTCGCGCGCGCCATCGGCCGCCATCGCCTGCGCCGCGAGATCATCGCCACGGCAACCACCAACAGCCTGATCAACCGGATGGGCCCGACGTTCGTGCCGCGGGCGCAGGAGGATACGGGCGCGGAACCGGCGCAGATCGCGCGCGCCTACACCGCTGCGCGCGAGATTTTCGACATGCGCACGGTGTGGGCGCGGATCGAGGAGCTCGACAACCGGGTGCCGGCCAAGGTGCAGTACGCGGCGGCATTCGAGACCAGCCGGCTGCTGCGCCATGCAACCTATTGGCTCCTCGCCCGCCGCCGCGCGCTCAAGGTCGACACCGCCGTCGCGGAATTTCGGGCCGGAGTGCGCGAGCTCGAGTCGCGCATCGGCCATGTGCTCTGCGGCTCCTGGCGGGAGCAGTTCGAGCTGGTGCGCGCGCAGCACCTCGAGGCGGGGCTGCCGGCCGAGCTGGCCGCGCGCGTGGCGAGCCTGGAGGCGCACAACGCCTCGCTCGACATCGTCGAGCTCGCCGGCTCGCAGCGGATTCCCGTCACGGAGGCCGCGCGCATCTACTTCGAGATCGGCGCCCGCACCGGTCTCGACTGGCTGCGGCAGCGGATCGACCGGTTGCCCGTGGAAGGACCGTGGCAAGCCACCGCGCGCACGGGACTGCGCGATTCGGCGCTGCGCCTGCACCGCAAGCTCGCCGAGCGCGTATTGAGCCGCGGCCGCGGCGCCAGCGCGGAGGAGCGCGTGACGGCGTGGCAGGAAGCGGCGGGCAAGGAGCTGACACACTGGCAGCGTACCCTGGCGGACATGCGGGCTGCCGGCGCCGCCGACTTCGCGACGCTCACCGTCGGCGTCGAGTCATTGCGGAAACTCGCGGAATAACACGGGACTCGAACATCGATGAGCACGACCGGAAAACTGATACTGGTCCGCCACGGCCAGAGCATCTGGAACCTGGAGAACCTCTTCACGGGCTGGACGGACGTCGATCTGACGGAGCTGGGGCGAGAGGAGGCGGCGCGCGCCGCACGCCAGCTGCTCGAGGACAAGCTCTTGGTGGACGTCGCGTTCACCTCGGTCCTGAAGCGCGCGATCCGCACTCTCTGGATCATGCTCGACGGGATGGACCGGATGTGGATACCGGTCGAGCGCTCCTGGCGGCTGAACGAGCGTCACTACGGCGCGCTGCAGACACTCAACAAATCGCAGACGGTCGAGCGTCACGGCGAGGCGCAGGTGAAGATCTGGCGCCGCAGCTATGACATTCCGCCGCCACCGCTGGACGCCGACGACGAGCGCCACCCGCGTTTCGATCCACGCTACGCGGACGTGCCCGCGGCGGAGCTGCCGGCCACCGAATCGCTCAAGGACACATTGGCGCGGGTGCTGCCCTTCTGGCACAGCCGCATCGCGCCGGAGTTGCGTCGCGGGCGCAACGTGCTCGTGGTCGCGCATGGCAACAGCCTGCGCGCGATGGTGAAGATGCTGGACGACGTGTCGGAGAGCGACATCGTCGAGCTCAACATCCCGACGGGCGTGCCCCTGCTCTATGAGCTCGATCCGCAGCTGCAGCCCGTGACGAGCCGCTATCTCGGCGATCCCGCCGCCATTGCCGCCGCCGCCGAAGCCGTGCGGCGTCAGACCGAGAAGCGTTGACGGGTGGAACGAGGCACGGGATGTGCGCCTGTGACTAGGCCGCCCAGCCGTCGTAGCGGCCCTGAAACTCGGTGGCGAGAGCGCTGAACCGCTGGCTGAGCTCCACCATGTCGGCCAGGATCAGGCGCATCGGCTTGGTCGCGTGCAGGCTGAGCGGCAGGGTGACCTCGTCCTCGATCGGCCTGACGTCCACGCTGAATCCGTCAGGCTCGAGGCGCGCGCGTACCCCGTTGCAGGCGGCCTCGTCCGGCAGTGCCAGGAAGAAGTCCACCGGGTACTCCTTGAACGGGGCGTAGCCCTGCGAGCGCAGGCGCTCGATCATCATCTCGTCCCAGCTCTCCGAGTGTGCGGGACGCATCTTGCGCAGCGTGAAATAAAGGCGCGCCACGACGATCGCGGCGATCGCGGCGCAAGCGACTATCAGCCAGATGACCTTGATGGGCAGCTCCCGCTCTTACTCGTCCGGAGCGATCGTGACGCGCAGGCCGTCCAGCTCGGGCGTGAACTCGATCTGGCAGGAAAGGCGCGAATTGTCCTGCGTGTGTGCGAGCTCCGACAGCAGCTCCCGCTCGTCCGACATCGGCGGCGGCAACCGGGCCTGCCACTCCGGATCGACGTACACGTGGCAGGTCGCGCACGAGCACATCCCGCCGCAGATCGCCGCGACTCCGTAGTCGAGCTCACGCAGGGTCTCCATGACCTTGAGACCGGTCTTCGCCTCGACCTCATGCTCGCGACCGTCGCGGTCGATCACACGCAGCAACGCCATTCACCTACCTCTTTCTCATATCCGGCAGACCCGCCGTCGTCGTTGCGGAGCCTCCCGGGGACCCGCACTCGCAAGTAATGATGCCCTGGTGAAATCCAGGGAAACGGCCAAGCCGCCTAGTTTGCCGACGAGCCGGGGCGGCAGCAACCGGGAAGCCTCCTGGAGCCGCGGATCAGAGCGGGCCCAGCACTTTGAGGACGAAGGCGGCTTTCCCGCCCTGCTCCCCCCTGTCCTCGAAGGTGGCGCGCAGCTCCCGGCGCAAGGTCTCGAATACCCGCTCATACTCGCCGAAGACCTGAGTGCTCAGGCTGCTGCTCACCACCTTCAGGTCCCCCGCCGCCTCGAGCCGGGCAATGAAATCGTGGATCTGCGGACCGAAATGCTCCGCGAGCGGGTACAGACTGATTTCGACACCGATCTCCATGGGACCATTCTAATTCATGGGCTAGAATGCCCGCTTTCGGCCGCCACCGACCGTCCGCCCACGGACGGGGAACCGCAGATGACTCAGAAAATCCAGGTGCATCAGGTGGATGCGTTCACGGTGGAACGCTTCACCGGGAATCCCGCCGGCGTTGTGCTCAACGCGGACGGGCTGACCGACGCGCAAATGCTCGCGATCGCGCGCGAGCTCAACAACGCCGATACCGCCTTCATCCTCGCACCGGAGGGTGAGGGCCACGACGTCCGGGCCCGCTTTTTCACCCCGCGGACCGAAGCAGGCTTCGTCGGCCATGCGACCATCGCCGCGCACCACGTGCTCTCCCGCCGGCAGAACGCGCCCCGGCAACTGCGCCAGAAATCCACGGCCGGGATCGTGGACGTCGAGATCCGGGGCAGCGGCGAGGACCGCAAGATCGCGGTGCGCCAGAACACGCCCCCCCTCGGGCGCGAGCTCAATGATCGCGAGCGGCTCGCGGTGCTGGACGCGCTGGCGCTCGCGACCGATGATCTCGATACCCGCTGCCCCCTGCGCATCGCCGGCTCGAGCAGCACCCGGCTGCTCGTCGGTGTCCGCGGCACGGAGCCGCTGAAGCACCTGAAGCCCGATATGACCCGGCTGACGACCCTGTCGGCACAGATCGGCGCCGCCGGCTACTTCGTTTTCGCCCTGACGCCGGAGAACGAGGACCATCTCACCGAATCGCGGATGTTCTGCCCGGCGCTTGGAATCGGCGAGGATCCGGTGAGCGGCAATGCCCACGGCCTGCTCGGCGTCTATCTCGCCCACTATGGCTTCCTGAAGCACGACCTGCGGCACGCTTCCTTCCGCGGGGTGCAGGGCCAATACGTGCACCGTCCCGGCAGGGTGGAGGTGGAGCTGGACCTCAGGGAGGGGGGCGTCGCCGGGGTGTGGATCGTCGGCCAGGCGGTCTCCGTGTTCGAGACCGAGATCGCTCTCTGACGGGGCCGGCGTAGCGGACTTCGCCGCGCGCCAGTTCCAGCTCGTGGCTCGCGCAGCGCGGCCACTCCGCGCGGCGATGGGTCGTCATGACGACGGCCGCGCCGCCCGCGACGCTCGCCTCGATGCGCGCCGACAGATCGCGCCGTGTAGGCTCGTCGACTCCCGAGAACGGCTCATCGAGCAGCAGCAGGTCGGGGTCTCTTACCCAGGCGCGGGCGAAAAGCACACGCCGCAGCTGGCCATAGGACAGCTCCCGCAGCGGCCGAAGCGCGAGCGCGCTCAGGCCGAACGCCTGCAGTGCGCGGCGGGCCGCGGCGCGATCGCCGGCGGTGGGCGCGTCATTCAGCCCGATACTCGCATAGCGGCCCGACTCGACCACCGCACTGGCAGTCAGGTCCTGAGGATGGTCGGCCTGCAGGTGCGCCGCCACGAGACCCACGCGCTCCTTGAAGGCCTGCAGGGGCACGCCGGGCTCGATCCGCGCCCGCTCTATGCGCCCGCCGAGGGCGACGCCGTGATCGCCATACAGCGTGCGCAGCAAAGTGGTCTTGCCGGAGCCGTTGTGCCCATGCACCACCCAGCAGTCACCCGCGTGGATCGTGAGTGACACGTCCTTCAGGGCCACGTGCTCATCGAGGTGGACGCAGGCGTTCGTCATCCGTACCAACACCCGCCCGGAAGCGCGAGCACGGCGCACGCCCCGCAACCGCGGCGCGCGAGCCGCTTCTGCGTGCTCCAACCAGCGACTCAGCGGCGCGCGGCCGATCGCCCCACGGTAAACGATGCGTCCGTGCTCCAGTATAAGGGCGTGTGTGGCGCTGGCGGGAACATCCTCCACGCGATGAGTGGACAACACCCAGGGCAACGCAGAGCGCGCCGTACCTTCCAACCAGCGCAGCGCACGCTCGTGGTTGGCCTCGTCCAGTCCGTTCAGTAACTCATCGAGCAGCAGCATCTTCGGCCGGGAGGCGAGCGCGCGCGCGAGCAGGGTGAGCCGGCGCTCGCCGTAGGAGAGCGTGAGAAACGGTCGCCGGGCCAGCGGCCCGAGCCGCAGCCGGCGCAGAATCGCGGCCACCAGACCGCGGTCCGCCTCGCTCACGGATTGAAGCGGAATGTCGGTACGGTGCACGCCGGTCGCCACGACCTGCTCCAAGGTGTGATTCCAGCCATAACGCGTGTATCTGTCCTGACGCTCCGGCCCGACGTATCCGATCTCATCCTGGATCTCTTGCGGTGTATGCCACACCTGCCCCTTCCAACGGTAGTGACGGGTCCCGCGGCCGGTGGGGGTGGGCCAGACGGAGCCGGCGACCAGCTTCAGCAGCTGGGTCTTGCCGGCACCGTTCCCACCGGCCAACACCCATCGCTCGCCGGGACGGATCGCCCAACTCACATCATCGAGGACGCGTCGGCCGCTGCGCTCGAGACGCACATGCTCGAGGCGCGCCTCGACGTAAGGAGGATAGGACCGGGGCATACGGTATTCTGTCACACGGGTGGGGCATAATCGGCACTCCATGCGCTCGCTCAACGCCACCCGTACCCGCGGATGGACCCTCCTGATCCTTCTCTCTCTCGCGCCGATGTGGCTGATCGGCACGCTGGATCGCGGCGCGTGGACGCCGGACGAGCCGCGAGAGGCCGACATCGCGTGGCGCATGAGCGTGCAGCAGCATTGGGCAGTGCCGCAGCTTGCGGGCCGGCCCTTCCTCGAGAAGCCGCCGCTGTCCTACTGGATGGCGGCGGAATCGATGCGTCTCTTCGGCCCGAGCGTCCGGGCGGCGCGAGCGCCGAATCTGCTCTATGCAGCCATCACTGCTCTCGCGGTCGGCGCTCTCGGCGTCGCGATGGACGGTGTCGCTGCGGGGATCGTGGCCGCGCTGATTGCAGGCACGGCGATCACGGCCTTCCGCGGGACGATGTGGCTCGCGCCCGACGCATGTCTGCTCGCCGGCTGCGCGGTCTCGCTTCTCGGCGCGTATCTCGGCTACACGGCCGCGCCAGGACGCAGGAAGCTCCAGGGCTATCTCCTCATGCACGCGGGCGCGGCGGTCGGCTTCCTGGCGAAGAGCGCGCCGGGATGGCTGGTGCCGGCCCTGGCGCTGCTCGCGATCATCGCGTGGGAGCGGCGCTGGTCGGAGCTGCGAAGGCCGGAGCTCTACGCCGGCTTGCTCCTGCAGGCGATCCTCATCGGGCCCTGGATCCTCGCCGTGGCGCACACAGCGCATGCCGCCGAATCGTTCCGCATCCTCTTCTGGTACAACCTCGCCGGGCGCTTCACGCACGTTGCCGCGCCGGCGGTGTTTCGCTACAGCACAGGACATCGCAACTCGCCGGGAAAGTATTTCATCGAGCTGCCTGTATACCTCCTGCCGTGGACCGCGCTCGCCGCGGCGGCGGCCTGGCGTGCGCGCGATCGGGTCCGCCTGTCCGGCCCGACGGGAACGAGCTGGCGATTCACCGTCTCGACTTCCCTCCCGTTCCTCGTCCTCCTCTCGGTGGCAGCGACCGCGCGCGATGTCTATGCGGTGCCGGCGCTTCTCGGCCTGAGTCTGCTCATGGCGCTCGACATCGGGGACGCGCAGCGGCTCGCGCACCACGACAGCCGCGATCGCCTGCTTTGGACGCGGCGGCTGATTGCGGCGATCGCATGCGTGTTCGCGGCGATGCTCACAGTGCTCGGCGTTTGCGGCGTGACATC
>DASZYK010000374.1:0-4980 GCA_035545455.1 Steroidobacteraceae bacterium | reverse complement strand
GGGCGAATTGAGCGGCACCTCGATGGCGCCGATGCCGGCCTCGTGCAGCGCCGAGGCCACCTCCGGCACCTCCTCGGGCCGGATGCCGCGCAGGATCGCGACGAGCGGCAGGATGTCCTCGGGCCAGCGCTGTTGCATGCTTCTCATGACTGCCATATGAGTTGAAGGCCCGCGAGCGCGCACTGCTCGCCGTCGAGGCACGACGCCGCGATGTCTTCGCGGCGCAGCGCCTGCGCGTAGCGCTGCACGAGCGCGCCGTCGCCGATGAGCACCGCCTCTGCGCTGCCGGCGAAGAGCGGAATGGCCCCGCGCACGTCCGCTCCGATCATGAGGCCCGAGAGATACGAGAGCGCCCATTCGCGGGAACGGTCCTCGACCAGCTGCCGGCTGCGCACGGCAAAGAGGGCGTGCAGCAGGCTTGCGGGGCCGAGCGCGGCCGCAGCCTCCAGGCCGCGCGCAAAGCCGTCCATGGAGTCACCCGATGTCGCGTGCACTTTGCCTTCGGCATCGGGACGGGCCGCTCTTGTCAGAGTGCTCCCGTCCCGCAGCAGCGCAAACGTCTCGCCGGTGAGCGCCGTCAGGAAATCCCGAACGCGCCCATCCTCGAGGCATACCCACTTGGTGTGGGTGCCGGGCAGGCAGAGAAGCCGGCGGCCGGCGCCGAGGCCGGGATGCAGCGCGAGCGCGCCTGCGATCTGCGTCTCCTCGCCCCGCATCACCTCCGGGGAGCCGAGGCGGCTGGTGCATCGCAGCCCCGGGGCAATGGCCACCGGTGCCCCGTCCGCCTCGAACCGCAGGGCCGACCGCCCGAGCGCGCCCAGGTCCGCGGGGCAGGGCAGATAGGGAGTCTCCCGCCAGCCGTTGCGCGAGCCCGCCATGCCGCAGAGCACGATCGGCAACGGGCCATGCGCCTGCCGCCACAGGGCCGTAAGTGGCGGCAGGACTTCCCCGGGCGGCGCGCGCAGCGCGCCGATTCCCGGCCCCTCGCGCGTCTCGAGGACGCGCCCATCCCGGCAGAGGAAGAGCCGCAGCCGGGAGGTGCCCCAGTCGCCGGCGATGTAGGGTTCAAGGCTCACGCAGGGTCGATATGGTACCGTGGCGCCCGCATGCCACAAACGGATATCCCCGCCGGGGCAGCGGCCGACGCCCCGGCGGCCGTGCGCCACGAGAAGCTGAACACCCGGGCCGCGAGCGTCGTCGCCCTGGCGGTACTCTGCAGCCGCGTGCTCGGCGTGCTGCGGGAGCAGATCTTCGCCGCGCTCTTCGGGGGCGGCCGCCTGATGGACGCCTTCGTCATGGCGTTCCGCATTCCGAACCTGCTGCGGGACCTCTTCGCCGAGGGCGCGCTCTCGACGGCCTTCATCACCGTCTTCACCAAGACGACCACGCTCGAGGGTGACCGCGCCGCCTGGGCGCTCGCGAACAAGGTGGCGACGCTCGCGGTGCTCGTGCTGAGCGCCATCGTGATCGTGGGAATCGCCTGCGCGCCCTGGCTGGTCGCGGTGATCGCGCCCTGGTTCGACCCGGCCAAGGCGGCGCTCACCGTGCAGCTGACGCGGATCATGTATCCCTTCATCCTGCTCGTGTCGCTCGCGGCGCTGGTCATGGGGATGCTGAACGCCCGGAACGTCTTCGGCGTGCCGGCCATGGCCTCGAGCTTCTTCAATCTGGGATCCATCCTGGCCGGTGTCACCCTCGGGTGGTATCTCGACCCGCATTTCGGGGCCCGGGCGCTGGTCGGGCTCGCGATCGGGACGCTCGTGGGTGGGGCGCTGCAGCTAGGCGTGCAGCTGCCGTCACTGCGCCGTCTGGGCTACGCGTTCCATCCCGACTTCGCCTGGCGGGACCGAGGCGTCAAGGCCATCCTGCAGCTGATGGGGCCGTCGGTCATCGCCGCCAGCACCACCCAGGTGAACGTGCTCGTCAACTCGATGTTCGCCTCGCGGCTCGGCAATGGCCCGATCTTCTGGCTGCAGATCGGCTTTCGCCTGATGCAGCTTCCGCTCGGCATTTTCGGCGTCGCGCTCGGCACGGTGGCGCTGCCGCTGCTCGCGCGGATGGCCGCGGCCGGCAATCTGCACGGCTTTCGCACAGAGCTCGCGCGCGGGATGAGGCTCGCGTTTCTCATGACGATCCCCGCAAGCATCGGGCTCATCCTGCTCGCGGACCCGATCGTCTCGGTCCTGTATCAGCACGGCCGCTTCACCGCGCACGAGACGGCAGAGGCCGCCGCCGCGCTGCGCTTCTATGCCATCGGGCTCTGCGGCTACGCGGGGCTGAAGGTGCTCGTCAACGCCTTCTACGCCATAGACCGCCGCAAGACGCCGATGGTGGTCAGCTTCTGCGCCGTGGCGCTCAACCTGCTGCTGAACTGGTTCTTCACGGTGCGCCTCGGCTGGGGGCATCGCGGGCTCGCCTTCTCGACCGCCTGCATCGCCACCACGAACTTCCTCGTGCTCTACGCGCTCATGCATCGGCATCTCGGGCGGCTCGAATCGCGCGCCATGCTCGGTCTGCTCTCGCGGCTGACGATCGCCTCGGTGCTGCTCGCCCTCATCTGCTGGGCCGGGGCGCACTTCGTCCTCGAGCGGTGGGCGGTCGAGCATTTCTGGCCGAAGCTCGGCTCGCTCCTCGCTGTCATCGCGGTGGGCGCTGGCGCGTTTCTCTGGTGCGCGACCGCACTCCGTATTCGCGAGATGCAGGAGATCGCCCAGGCCGTCATGCGAAGGCTCCGCCGCGCGTGAGTCCGGTCCGGGGGCCGCATCCGGGGACGCCCGGGCGCGACGGAGGGTAGGCCTGGATCAGGAAAAGTACTGATATCGGCACGGATCGTGCGAAGTCGTACAGTTGACGGAACCGGAGGAGCTGCCATGAAACGATATCTCTACCCGCTCGGGGCGCTGTTGTTGCTCGGAGCATGCGCGGAGGCGCCGGCGCAGGGCTACTACGAGCGCTACTACGGACCGCAGGAGCACGTGCACTGGCACATCGACGCGGGCTATGCCGCGACGACCGGCCAGATCTCCGACGCCCTCCAGGGCGGCTGGACCATCGGCGGCGGTTTCTCCTGGCAGCCCGATTACGCCTCGCCGCTCGCCTTGCGGGCGGACCTCAACTACAGCCGCTTCAACGCCACCCGCCAGCTCATCGCGATCAACCAGACGCTCGACCAGACCGAGATCGATGACGGATATGGGGAAATCGTCGATTTCTCGCTGGACGGCGAGTACAGGGTGCCGCTCAGCCCCTACGTCACCGGCTTCGCGGTGGCCGGAATCGGTGTCGCCCACCGGCGCATCGCGCTCACTCAAACGGTTCCGGTGGGCGGCTATATCTGCGATCCCTGGTTCGGGTACTGCGAGTTCGATCTGGTGCCCGGAGATGTCGTCGTCGCCAGCGACAACACGACGCGGTTCGCCTGGAACGCGGGTGTCGGCCTCGACTTCGCCCTGAGGGGCGGACAGACGTTCTTCGTCGAGGCGCGCTACACCCGCCTGCAGACCCCCCAGCCGACGGACTTCGTGCCGATCCGGGTGGGCCTGCGGTTCTGATCGACTAGAATGAAGCGCGATGGCGCGACCGGGAGCTTCCCCATGAATGCCGGCAGCATGTGCAAGCGCGATGTGGTCACCGTTGCGCCGGGCGATGGTCTCATCGCGGCGGCGCATGTGATGCGTGAGAAGCACGTCGGATATCTCGTCGTGTCGGAAGAGTCCGGTCCGGTCGAGCAGAGCAGGAAGGTCGTCGGCGTGCTCACCGACCGCGACATCGTGGTCGCGGTGCTCGCCCGGGAGGTGGACGCGCGCACGCTCCAGGTGGGCGATGTCATGACACGCGATCCGCTGCTCGTCGAGGAGGGACAGTCGATCGAGGCGGTGCTGCGGCACATGCGCGAGGCGGGCGTACGGCGCGTCCCGGTGGTGGACCGCTCCGGCGCGCTCATGGGAGTCCTTTCCATCGACGACGTGCTGGAGCGGATCGCGGAGCAGCTCATCAACATCGCCGGCTCCATCCGCAACGAGCAGCGCATGGAGCGGGCGGTGCGCCAGTAGGCTGCGCTCGCGCGGATGAGCGGGGAGTCAACGGCAATCTGGCTCGAGTCGGCGCTGCTGCCCGGCGGGTGGGCGCGCCGCGTGCGCATCACCGGCCGCGGCGGCGTCATCGGTTCCGTCGAGCAGGAGGTGGATCCGGCCGAAGGCGACGAGCGCCACGCGCTCGGCGTTCCCGGGCTGCCCAACCTGCACAGTCACGCCTTCCAGCGCGCCATCGCGGGACTCACGGAGCGGCGCGGGCCCACGGAGGACAGCTTCTGGACCTGGCGCGAGCTCATGTACCAGTTCGTGGAGCGGATGGACCCGGAGCAGCTGGAGGCGGTCACGGCGCTCGCGTTCGCGGAGATGCTGGAGGCAGGGTTCACTCGCGTCGGGGAGTTTCATTACCTGCACCAGGACAGGTCCGGCGTGCCGTTCGCCGATCCCGGCGAGCTCGCGGGCCGCGTGGTGGCTGCCGCCGCGGAAACCGGCATCGCGCTCACGCTGTTGCCGACTTTCTACGCTCACGGGGGGTTCGGTGGAAGCGAGCCGAGCGCGCGTCAGCGCCGCTTCGTGACTGATCTCGAGCGCTTCGCGCGCATCGTCGAATCGAGCCGCAAGGCGGTCCGGGCGCTGACGGCAGGCAATGTGGGCGTTGCGCCGCACAGTCTGCGGGCCGTGACGCCGGAGGAGTTACCGCGTGTGGTGGCCCTGGCCTCAGGAGGTCCGGTGCACATCCATGTGGCCGAGCAGGTACGCGAGGTCGAGGAATGCGTCGCGTGGTGCGGCCGGCGTCCGATTCAATATCTTTTCGATGCTGCGGCGGTCGATGGCAGGTGGTGCCTCGTGCATGCGACCCATGCGACGCACGAGGAGCTCGAGCGCATCGCGAGGGCGGGCGCGGTGGCCGGGCTCTGTCCCATCACCGAGGCGAGTCTCGGTGACGGCG
>DASZYK010000373.1:0-5826 GCA_035545455.1 Steroidobacteraceae bacterium | reverse complement strand
CAGGACCGTCTCGACCTCGCGCAGGTGGTTGGCCTGAAGCGTCGAGCCGGTGGAGACGAGATCGCAGATGAGGTCGGCCCGTCCGAGACGGGGCGCGATCTCGACGGCGCCGGAAAGGGTGACGATCTCCGCGCTGACGTCGCGCTCGCGCAGATACCTCTCGAGGAGGTACGGGTAGGTCGTCGCGATGCGCTTGCTCCGCAGCGTGCGCGGCCCCTCGAACGAGGCGCCCTCGGGCACCGCCAGCGAGAGCCGGCAGCGGCCGAAGTCGAGGGTGCGCACCTGCTGGAAGCGCGCCGGATGCCCGCGCGCGGCGAGCTCCAGACGCTTCTCCTCGAGCACGTTGAGGCCAACGAGCCCGAGATCGCAGACATCCTCCTGCACGAGATCCGGGATGTCGTCGTCGCGGACGAAGAGGACATCGAGCGGCATGTTCTCGCCGAAGGCCATCAGCTGATCCTTGCCGCGGGAGATCTTCAGGCCACAGCGCGCCAGGAGGTCGAGCGACGGCTCGGTCAGCCGCCCGGACTTCTGGATGGCGAGTTTCAGCCGCAGCTCATCCATGGCGCGGCGCTTCCATCGCCGGGCGGGTCTTGTCCAGCCGGGAGGCGGCGATCGCATAGCCGCCGTTGCCTGCGGCCAGGAATCGCGCGACGCGGCCGATGGTCGTGACACTGACGCCGGTCAGGCGGTGTATCTCGCGGTAGGGGAGGCCGCGTGCGAGGTAGTCGACGACCACCCATCGGTCCGCCATCGCCTGCAGCTCCGCGGGAGTGCAGAGATCGCGGAAGAACGCGCGGACTTCCTCCGCGCTGCGCAGGCTGGCGATGGCGGCGAAGAGATTGCGCTCGGCGAGCGCCTCCTGGCGGGGCGTGAGGCTGCGGTGCGTCTTCATCTTGTCTCAATGTAATAGCGTGCTATTACGCTAGCACGATGGCGGCCGCGCCGCAAAGGATTTCCGCATCCGTTTCCGTTTCCGTTTCCCAGTCCCGCTTCCGTCTTCGTGCTGCGGCTCTCAGAGCCCGCCACGGACGGTGCGGCTCCGATTGCCAGTATGTCTCCCTCCCCACCCCCCCCTCCCTTGACGCCCTCCATCTCCCCACCCTACACTGCTCCCGCACTCATCGAGACCGGCTGAGGGATTAGGCCCTTAGACGCCGGGGCAACCGCCAGGACTAACCATCCTGTAAAGGTGCCAACTCCTGCGATCCGAGCCGCGCCGCGCCCTGGCGCACGCAGCCGGATCGACAGATGAGCGGTCCGCGTAGCCTTGCCGCGCCCCCACCTGGCGCGACGGGGATGGACGCGGCAAACCCGCCAGTTTCCTGGCGGGCGCTCCGCAGGAGGGCCGGTGAGACCGAGCCAGAAAACGCGGAGCTTCCGATGAACGCCCTTGCAGAGCCGGTCCTGGTCCCCGTGCCCAGTCCGGCTTCCGTCGTGGATGCGGCCCTCACCGTCCACGCGCCCCTTCTGCCGCCGGCCGATGCCGCGATCCGCGAAGGGGTGCTGGAGATCCCCGGCGAGATGTCTCTCCATCACGGCGGCCGGCTGAGCGGCGTGCGCGTCGCCTGGCGCCTCATCGGCCCGGCCAACGCTCCCGTCGTCTGCGCTCTCGGCGGAATCTCCGCGAGCCGGCGCGTTTGCCTCGCCGAGGAGGCGCGGCACGGCAGCTCCGACGGCACGCACCGCGGAAGGGAGCGCCAGGGTTGGTGGTCCGAGATCGCGGGGCCCGAACGGCCTCTCGACACGCATCGCTATCGGGTTCTGAGCTTCGATTATCTCGGCGGCAGCGGCGAGACCACCGGACCGCGCGCCGCGGAGACCTTCCCCAGTGTCTCGAGCTACGATCAGGCGGAGCTGCTGCTGCGGCTCCTCAATCATCTCGGCATCAAGGCGCTGCGGGCGATCGCCGGCGGCTCCTACGGCGGCATGGTCGCGCTCGCCTTCGGCGAGCGGTACCCGGAGCGGGCAGGGCGGCTGATCGTGCTTTGCGCGGCGGACCGGCCGCATCCGCTCGCCACCGCCTGGCGCAGCGTGCAGCGTGAGATCGTGCGCCTCGCGCTCGAGGGCGGCCGCGCCGCAGACGGGCTCAAGCTCGCACGGGCTCTCGCCATGTCGACCTACCGCAGCAGCGAGGAGCTCGGTGCGCGCTTCGCCGGCGCGCCGGCGCTCGAGTCGGACCGGTTCGTGTTTCCGGTGGAGCGCTATCTCCTGGCCCGCGGCGCCGATTTCGCGGCGCGCCACCGGCCGGAGTCTTTTCTCTGCCTGTCGGAATCCATCGACCTGCACCGCATCGATGCGAGCCGCATCTTCGTCCCGACGGTCGCGGTCGCCGTCCGCGAAGACCAGCTCGTCCCGGTGGCGGACGTGCGCGCGATGGTCGCGCGGCTCGGCGCCGGCCGTTTTCACGAGATCTCGTCCCTCTACGGGCATGACGCCTTCCTGAAGGAATCGCAGCAGCTTCGCGGCGTCTTCGCCGCGGCGTTGGAGAGCAATTGAGCCATGAGCAAGCTGACACGCCGGCACACCCCCGATCAGGTCACCCAGACGGTGCGCGCGGGCCTCGAATGTGACGACTCCACGGGCGCCGTGGTGCCGCCGATCCACCTGACCTCGACCTTCGCGTTCCGGGCGTTCGGAGAGAAGCGGCGGTACGATTACACGCGCTCGGGCAATCCCACCCGCGACCTGCTCGGCGAGGCGATCGCGGAGCTGGAGCTGGGCGCCGGCGCCGTCGTGACCGCGACCGGCATGGCCGCGATCACGCTGGTCGGCTATCTCATTCCGGCCGGCGCGCGCATCGTGGCGCCTCACGACTGCTATGGCGGGAGCTACCGCCTGTTCGAAGCCTGGCGGCGCCGGGGCGAGCGGGACGTGGAGTTCGTCGACTTCGGTGATCTCGCGGCCGTGAAGGCCGCGCTGGCGAGGCCGGCCGCGCTGCTCTGGATCGAGACCCCGAGCAATCCGCTGCTGCGCATCACCGACATCGAGCAGTTTGCCGCGCTCGGGCACGCCGCCGGCGCGCTGGTGGTGGTCGACAACACGTTTCTTTCGCCGGCGTGGCAGCAGCCGCTCACTCTGGGCGCGGACCTCGTCGTTCATTCGACCACGAAGTACCTGAACGGCCACAGCGACGTGGTGGGCGGCGCGGTCGTGGCCCGCAGCAAGGAGATGCACGAGCAGCTCGTCTGGTGGGCCAACTGTCTCGGCCTGACGGGGGCTCCCTTCGACAGCTATCTGACGCTACGCGGCCTGCGCACGCTGCACGCCCGGCTGGAGCATCACAACCGCAATGCCGTCGGGCTCGCAGAGTGGCTCATCGAGCAGCCCGGTGTCAGTCGTGTCCATTACCCCGGCCTCCCGAGCCATCCCGGCCACGAGCTCGCGCGCCGCCAGCAGCGCGGCTTCGGCGCCATCGTGACTCTGGAGCTCGAGGGCGGGCTCGAGGCGGTCAGGGCCTTCTGCTCCGATCTGGCCTGCTTCTCGCTCGCCGAGTCTCTGGGCGGCGTCGAGAGTCTCATCGCCCATCCCGCCACCATGACTCATGCCGCGATGGACCCGGCCGCCAGGCTGAAGGCGGGGCTCGTCGACGGCCTGATCCGCCTCTCGGTGGGAATCGAGTCCCTCGAGGACCTGCGGGCCGATCTCGCCGCTGGACTCGAGCGTGCCGCGCTCGCGATACCGCATCGGGTGCAGGCGCTCGCCGCCGCGTGCTGAGCTCTCAGGCGGCGCGCAGGCGCTCCAGCACCGCATCGCCGACGCGCTCCGTCGACAGCGCCCGATCCCGGCCGGAGGCGATATCCGGCGTACGCGCGCCGCTCGCGATCGCCTCCGCGACGGCCCGCTCCAGCGCCGCAGCCTCGGCAGACAACCCGAGAGAGTGCCGCAGGAGCAGAGCGGCACTGAGAATCGTGCCGCAGGGATTGGCGATCCCCTGTCCCGCAATGTCCGGCGCCGAGCCATGGATCGGCTCGTAGAGTCCGCGCGTGCCTTCCCCCAGCGAAGCCGACGGCAGCAGCCCCAGCGACCCCGCCAGCATCGACGCCTCGTCCGTCAGGATGTCGCCGAACATGTTCTCCGTCACCAGCACGTCGAAGTCCCGCGGCCGGCGGATGAGATGCATCGCCGCCGAGTCGACCAGCACATGCTCGAGCGACACCTGCGGAAACTCCGTCCTCATCACCCGCGTGGTCACCTCCCGCCACAGCCGCGAGGTCTCGAGCACGTTCGACTTGTCGATCGACACCAGCTTGCGCCGCCGCTGCTGCGCGAGGCGCGCCGCCACCCGCACGATCCGCTCGATTTCCTCCACCGTGTAAGTGCAGAGGTCCGTTGCCGAGCGCGCATCGCGCCGCTTCTCCCCAAAATAAATGCCGCCGGTCAGCTCCCGCACGAACACCAGGTCCACCCCCTCCAGCACCTCCGGCTTCAAGGTCGAAGCCGAGAGCAGGGCAGGGTGCACCTTCACCGGCCGCAGGTTCGCATACACGCCCAGCGCCTTTCGCAGCCCGAGGAGTCCCTGCTCCGGCCGCACCCTGGCCTCCGGCGCCGACCACTTCGGGCCGCCAATCGCGCCGAGGAGTACCGCATCCGCCTCGAGACACCCCTTCAGCGTGCTCTCCGGCAGCGGATTGCCGCCAAGATCGATGGCCGCCCCGCCGAACGGCAGCTCCGTCAGGATGAGCTCGTGCCCATGAGCGTCAGCAACCGCGCGCAAACACCGCACGCCCTGCGCGATGACCTCAGGCCCAATTCCATCCCCCGGCAATACGGCAATCTTGGCCTTCATCTGAAAATCCCGAACGTAGGTTTGATCGAATCAGGGAAGCGGTGCATCGGTCGCGAAGGCGGCTGCCGGGGGCTTGTGTGCCAGGGATGGCGGAACGGGGCCTCCAGGGACGAGGCACGCGGGCGCGAGCCCGCGAGCCTGGATTCAGGGCGTCCCCCGGCAGCCGCCTTCGCGATCGAGGCGCCGGGGTCTGATTGAAATCTACCCGGCCGCCCGCTCGTAGTCCCGAATCTCCTTCTCCCGCCCGAGCAGGAACCCCAGCTCATCGACTCCATTCATGAGGCAGTAGCGCGCAAACGGCTCCAACGGAAACCGCACCGCCTTCCCCGTAGGCAAGGTAAGCGTCGTGCTCGCGAGGTCGAGCGTAACCTCCGCTCCCGGATGCTCCATCAGCCATCCGTGAGTGGCCGCGTCCACGATCACCGGCACCAGCCCGTTCTTCAGTGAGTTGCTGCGGAAGATGTCCGCGATCTGCGTGCTCACCACCGCCCGGAACCCGTAATCCGTCAGCGCCCACGGCGCATGCTCCCGCGACGATCCGCAGCCGAAATTGGTGCCCGCCACCAGAACCGCGCACCCCCTGGCGTCCGCCCCGTTCAGCACGAAATCCGCCTTCGGCGCGCCGTCGGCGCCATAGCGCCAGTCCGCAAAGAGATGCGCTCCCAGTCCCGAGCGCGTCGTCGTAGTGAGAAACCGCGCCGGGATGATCTGGTCGGTATCGATATCGCTCATCGGCAGCACCACCGTCCGCGAGCGCAGGATCTTGATCGGTTCCACGTGCCGGCTCCTACATCAGCTCGCGCGGGTCGGTCACTCGTCCGCGCACCGCGGAGGCCGCGGCCGTCAACGGGCTTGCGAGCAGCGTGCGCGCGCCCACACCCTGCCGCCCCTCGAAGTTGCGGTTGCTGGTGCTGACCGCGTACTGCCCTTTCGGCACCAGGTCCCCGTTCATCCCCAGGCACATCGAGCAGCCGGACTCGCGCCACTGCGCGCCTGCCTCGAGAAACACTTGGTGCAGGCCCTCCGCCTCGGCTTCA
>DASZYK010000372.1:0-2870 GCA_035545455.1 Steroidobacteraceae bacterium | reverse complement strand
CGAGGCGCTGCGGCTCTCGCTGCTGGGACTCGCAGGCATCACGGCGCTGCTGCTCCTGGCCCTGCGCTCGCCTGCGCGCGTCGCACGGGTCCTGCTGCCGCTCGCCGCGGCCGTGCTGACGGTTGCCGCGGGCCTCACGCTCTTCGGGCAGCGGCTCACCCTCCTGCACGTCATCGGCATGCTGCTCATCGTCGCCGTGGGCTCGAATTACGCGCTCTTCTTCGACCGGCCGAAGAGCGGCGCTTCGCCCGAGGGCGCGCTCACCCTGGCTTCGCTCCTGGTCGCCAACTGCGCCACGGTGCTCGCATTCGGCGTGATCGCCTTCTCCTCGGTGCCGGTGCTGCGGGACCTCGGCTCGACGGTGGCTCCGGGCGCGTTCCTGGCGCTGGTCTTTGCTGCACTGCAGAATACGGGCAATCCGCGGCCGCGGTGGCGGCTGCGCCGGAGCTGAGCCGAATTGTCGACCGAATCCTCCCCGCGCCCCCCGCCGTGGCGGCCTTCGCCGCTGGTCGGCCTCTCCCTGGGACTGCACGCCGGGGCGCTCGCGGCGCTCGTCGCGCGGCCCTCCGTCTGGCCCTGGGTGCTCGGCGCGCTGGTCGCCGATCACGCCGTGCTCACGACCGCGAGTCTCGTGCCTCGCAGCCGCCTGCTCGGGCCCAACTGGACTCGCCTGCCGGACGCCGCGGCGGCGCGGCGAGAGGTGGCCGTCACGATCGATGACGGTCCCGACCCCCGCGTCACGCCACGCGTTCTTGCTCTTCTCGAGGAGCGTCGCGTTCGTGCGACGTTCTTTTGCATCGGAGAGCGCGTCCGGGCGCATGCCGAGCTCGCACGTGAGATTGCGCGCCGCGGCCACGCCATCGAAAATCACAGTCAACGGCACGTGCATTACTTCTCGCTGCTGGGGCCGGGCGGCCTCACCGGGGAAATCGAGCGCGCGCAGGACACGATCGGGATCGTCACGGGCGAGCGCCCCGTCTTCTTCCGCGCGCCGGCGGGGTTGCGCAACCCGTTCCTCGACCCGGTGCTGAGCCGCTTGCGCCTGCGCCTCGCGAGCTGGACGCGGCGTGCATTCGATACCCTGAGCGCGAGCCCGGAAGCGGTGCTCGGCAAGCTGACGGGCGGCCTGCGGGCGGGCGACATCCTCCTGCTGCATGACGGCAACGCCGCCCGCAGCCGCGCGGGATCTGCGGTCGTGCTCGAGGTGCTGCCGCGTCTGCTCGATGCGCTCGCCACCGCGGACCTGACACCCGTCACGCTGCGCTCGGCGCTTGCTGGAGATGATTCGACTTGAGACCTCTGTTGATCAGTCACCTGACCGCGACGAGCTGCATCGGCCGCGGCCTCGGCGAGACCGCCGCCTCGTTGCGCGCGAAGCGCTCCGGCCTCGGGCCCTGCGCGTTCGAGACCGTGCGGCTCGACACGCACGTGGGCGAGGTCCCGGGTGTCGACGAGGAGTCTCTGTCTGCTGAGCTCAGCCGCTTCGACTGCCGCAACAACCGCCTCGCGCAGCTCGGATTGCGCCAGGACGGCTTCATGGACGCGGTGCGGGAGAGCGCCGGCCGGTGGGGCCGGCGGCGCATCGGACTCATCCTGGGAACGAGCACCTCCGGCATGCTGGCGACCGAGATCGCCTATCGCGGGCGCGATCGGGCAACGGGCGCGCTGCCGGCGGACTTCGACTACGCCGCGACCCAGAACTCCTACTCCCTCGCCGCCTTCGCGCGCCTCCTCCTCGGGTTCGAGGGTCCCGCCACGGTCATCTCCACGGCCTGCTCTTCCAGTGCCAAGGCGTTCGGCGCGGCCTGGCGCATGATCGAGGCCGGTTGGATCGATGCCGCCGTGGTGGGCGGCGTCGACTCGCTTTGCCTCACGACGCTCTACGGCTTTCACTCGCTGCAGCTCGTCTCTTGCGCGCCCTGCAGGCCGTTCGATGCGGCGCGCGATGGCATCTCCATCGGTGAGGCCGCCGCGTTCGCGTTGCTCGAGCGCATGCCCGACAACGTCGACTCCGGCCAGATCCTCCTGACCGGCAGCGGGGAGTCGAGCGATGCCTATCACATGTCCTCGCCTCATCCACAGGGACGCGGCGCGCGCGAGGCAATGGAGCAGGCGCTGGCGGCCGCCAGCCTCGCGCCGGCCGACATCGACTACATCAACCTCCACGGCACGGACACACCGAGCAACGACGCGGCGGAAGGCTGCGCGGTGTCGGATCTCTTCGGACCCTCGGTCAGGGCGAGCTCCACCAAGGGCGCGACCGGACACGCGCTCGGGGCCGCGGGCGCGCTCGAGGCAGTGATCTGCGCGATCGCCCTCGGGGAGCGGCTCATGCCGGGCAGCGTCAACACCGGGCAGCTCGATCCGGCCGTCGGATTCGACTACCTGCGTGAGAATCGGAGGGACGAGCGCTTCCGGCGCGCCCTCAGCAACTCCTTCGGCTTCGGCGGCTCGAACTGCAGCCTGGTGCTGGAGCGCGCGGCATGAGCGGCATGTCCCGCTCGCCCGCGCCGGCGCAGCTGAGCGCATGCGTGCGAGGTGTGGGGCTCCTCGGGCCCGGTCTCGCGGACTGGCAGTCGGGCGCACCCGTCATTGCCGGCAGCGTGCCGTACCTTCCCTGCCCTACCGTGCTGCCCGTCCCCCAGGCGCTGCCCGCCGCAGAGAGGCGCCGCACCGGGGCAACCGTCAGGCTCGCCATCGGCGTTGCGCAACAGGCGGTCGCCGGCGCGGCCATCGATCCGGTGTCGCTTGCGGCCGTGTTCGCATCCTCGGGCGGCGATGGAGTCATCTGCCACGAGATCTGCGAGACGCTGGCGACCGAGGACCGGCAGATCTCCCCGACCCGGTTTCACAACTCCGTTCACAACGCC
>DASZYK010000371.1:0-8233 GCA_035545455.1 Steroidobacteraceae bacterium | reverse complement strand
CCTACGACCGCAACATGCAGCATCTCATCGCCACCGGCACGCTGGCGAGCATCGACAACCAGATCAACACGAGCACGGGCACGCTGCAGCTGCGGGCGATCTTCGACAACGCGGACTCGGAGCTCTTCCCCAACGAGTTCGTCAACGTGAAGCTGGTGCTCGATACGCTCAGGAATCAGATCGTCGTGCCGGGCGCCGCGGTGCAGAACGGCCCTTCGAGCAACTTCGTCTACATCGTCAATCCTGACCACACGGTGACCATGCGCACCGTGACCACCGGCCCCACCGACGGCGCCGATATCTCCATCATGAAGGGCGTGACGCCGGGTGAGACTGTGGTGACCGACGGCGCTGACCAGCTGCGCGACGGCGCCAGGGTGCTGTTGCCCGGAGAGAAGCCGGCGTCCTTCGCATCCGGAGCGGGCGCGGCTGCGGGCGACACCGGCGCGCGCTGCGCGCGTCTCGCCTCCTTCATGAAGAGCGCGACGGGCTCGAGGGCCGAGCGCCTCTCCAAGGTGTACGCGCGCCTCGGCTGCGGCAAGAGCGGGCAGGGCGCCAAGGCCGGCCCCGCGACATGAACCCGTCCCGGCCTTATATCCTGAGGCCGGTCGCCACCTCCCTGCTGATGGCGGCCATCGTCATCCTCGGGGCGATCGGCTATCTGCTGCTGCCCGTCTCGACGCTCCCCGAGGTCGATTACCCGACCATCGAGGTGAAGACCTTCCTCCCGGGCGCGAGCCCGGACGTCATGGCCTCGACCGTGACCGGCCCGCTCGAGCGGGAGTTCGGGCAGATGCCGGGCCTCAACGAGATGTCCTCGGAGAGCTCCGCGGGCGCCTCGGTGATCACCCTGCAGTTTGCGCTCAGCCTCGATATCGACGTGGCGGAGGCCGAAGTGCAGGCGGCCATCAGCGCCGCGCAGAGCCTGCTGCCGCAGAGCCTGCCCGCGCCGCCGATCTACGCCAAGGTGAATCCGGCCGACGCGCCGGTCCTCACGCTGGCGGTGACCTCCGGCACCATGCCGATCACGCAGGTCGAGGATCTCGCCGATACGCGCATCGCGGAGAAGATCTCCCAGGTCTCGGGCGTCGGCCTCGTGAGCCTGAACGGCGCGCCGCGGCCCGCCGTGCGGATCCTCGCCAATCTGCAGCAGCTTGCCGCGTACGGTCTCAACGTCGATGACCTGCGCACGACCATCGCCAACTCGAACACGGATGCGCCGAAAGGTAATTTCGACGGCACGGCGCACGCCTACACGATCGACGCCAACGATCAGATCCAGAGCCCGGAGGAGTACGCCAATCTGGTGGTGGCGTACCGCAACGGCGCGCCGGTCTATCTCAGGAACGTCGCGCGCGTGGTTCAGAGCGCCGAGAACACGCAGCTCGCGAGCTGGGTGAACGACACGCCGGCGGTGCTGATCAACGTGCAGCGCCAGCCCGGCGCCAACGTGATCCAGGTGGTGAACCGGGTCCGCGCTCTCCTGCCGGAGCTGCGCGCTTCGCTGCCGACGAACGTGAACCTGTCCGTGGTGACGGATCGCACCAACACCATCCGCGCGTCCGTCAATGACGTGCAGTTCGAGCTCACGCTCGCGGTGGCGCTCGTCGTGATGGTGATTTTCCTCTTCCTGCGCAGCGTCCCGGCCACGATCATCCCGAGCCTCTCGGTGCCGGTGTCCCTCATCGGCACGTTCGCGGTGATGTACCTCGCGGGCTTCAGCCTCGACAACCTGTCGCTGTTGGCGCTCACCATCGCCTCGGGGTTCGTGGTGGACGATGCGATCGTGATGATCGAGAACATCTCCCGCCACATCGAGAAGGGTGAGAAGCCGCTCGCGGCGGCGCTGAAGGGCTCGGGGGAGATCGCCTTCACCATCGTCTCCCTCACGATCTCGCTGATCGCCGTGCTGATCCCGCTCCTTTTCATGCGGGAGGTGGTCGGGAGGCTCTTCCGCGAGTTCGCCATCACGCTCGCGATCTCGATCCTCATCTCGGCGGTCGTCTCGCTGACGCTCGTGCCGATGCTCTGCGCGAAGATGCTACGGCCGCACGCGCAGGCCTTGCGCGCGCAGGGCCCGCTGGCGCGGCGCGCCGAGGGCTGGTTCAACGAGCTGATCGCGAGCTACGGGCGCCTGCTCAGGCGCACCCTGCGGCATCAGCCGCTCGTCCTCTGGGTCGCCGCCGGCACGCTGGTGCTGACGGTGCTCCTCTACATCGTGATCCCGAAGGGCTTCTTCCCGCTCCAGGACACCGGGCTCATCCAGGCGACCACTCAGGGGCCGCCGTCGATCGCGTTCAAGGACATGGCGCAGCGCCAGCAGGCGCTCGCGGACATCATCCGCCACGACCCGGATGTCGAGAGCCTGACTTCGTACGTCGGCGTCGACGGCACCAACATGACCATGAACGAGGGGCGGATGCTGATCGGCCTCGAGCCGAAGCAGAATCGTCCGGACTCGATCAGCGAGGTGATGGCGCGGCTGCGGCAGGAGGCCGAGCGGGTCCCGGGCATCGCGCTCGCCCTGCAGCCGGTGCAGGACCTGACCATCAGCTCCATCGTCGGCAGCGCGCAGTACCAGTTCATCCTGGGGGCGGCCGACCGCTCGATCCTCGATCCCTGGGTGCCCAGGCTGCTGGAGGCATTGCGGCGCTCACCGGCGCTGGCGCACGTCGCCACCACCTACCTCGATCAGGGGCTGACGGCGCAGGTCGATGTCGATCACAGCACGGCGGCCCGCTTCGGAATCACCGACGCGACGATCGACAATGCGCTCTACGACGCCTACGGCCAGCGCATCATCTCCACGATCTACACGCAGTCGAACGACTACCGGGTGATCCTGACTGCCGATCCCGGCATCAACAGCACCATCAATGCCCTGAACTACATCTATCTGCCCTCGGCGGGGGGCGGGCAGGTGCCCCTGGGCTCGATCGCGCACATCAGCGTGCGGCACGCGCCGCTCTCGATCGATCATCTCGGGCAGTTCCCGGCGGCGATGTTCTCCTTCGACACCGCACCCTCGGCGTCGCTCGGGGAGGCGGTCGCCGCCATCCGCCAGGCCGAGCACGACATCTCGCTTCCGGTGAGCATCAGCACCACGTTCGAGGGTGAGGCGCTCGCCTTCGAATCGTCACTGACGAGCGAGGTGCTGCTGCTGCTCGCCGCCGTCGCGACCGTGTACATCGTGCTCGGGGTGCTGTACGAGAGCTACATCCACCCGCTCACCATTCTCTCGACGCTGCCCTCGGCCGGCATCGGCGCGCTCCTCGCCCTGATGATCGCCGGGCAGAGCCTCAACATCATCTCCATCATCGGCATCGTGCTCCTGATCGGCATCGTCAAGAAGAACGCCATCATGATGATCGATTTCGCGCTCACCGCGGAGCGCGAGGGCGGCAAGGCGCCGGAGGAGGCGATCTACGAGGCGGCGCTGCTGCGCTTCCGGCCCATCCTGATGACCACCGTGGCGGCGCTCTTCGCGGCGCTGCCGCTGATGCTGGGCACCGGCACCGGATCGGAGCTGCGCTCGCCGCTCGGCATCTCCATCGTCGGCGGCCTGCTGGTGAGCCAGCTGCTGACGCTCTTCACGACGCCCGTGGTGTACCTCTTCTTCGATCGGCTGGCCAAGCGCGTCAGAGCGTGGGCCGGCGGCGGGAATGCCGGGGGCCTGGCCGTGCCACGCTGATCGGTCTCGCGTGAACATCTCCCGTCCATTCGTCACCCGCCCCGTCGCCACGACACTGCTGTCGTGCGGGCTGGCGCTCGCGGGGCTCTTCGCCTACTTCCTCCTGCCGGTCGCCTCCATGCCGATGGTGGACATGCCCGCCATCGTGGTCATGGCGCAGCTTCCCGGCGCGAGCCCGGAGACGGTCGCGACCAGCGTCACGACGCCGCTCGAGCGGCATCTGAGCGCGATCGCCGGTGTCGACGAGATGACCTCGCAGAGCTCCGTCGGCAGCTCGAGGATCGTGCTCATCTTCGACCTCAGCCGCGACATCCACGGCGCCGAGAGCGACGTGGAAGCGGCCATCCAGGGGGCGCGGCAGGACCTGCCGGGGTCACTGCGCCAGAATCCGACCTACCGCGCCTTCAACCCGGCGGACGCGCCCATCCTGATCTTCGCGCTCACGTCCGACACCCTGAGCACGGGTGACGTCTACGACGCTGCCTCGACCATCATCCAGCAGAAGCTGCTGCAGATCGAGGGCGTGGGCGATGTGTCGATCGGCGGCAGCTCCCTGCCGGCCGTGCGGGTCGACCTCAATCCGCAGGCGCTCTTCAAGTACGGGATCGGGCTGGAGGACGTGCGCGCGGCGATCTCGGCGGCCAACGCCAACGCTCCGAAGGGCGCCATCGACGATTCCTCGCGGCGTTACCAGATCTACGTCAACGACACGGCCACCACCGCCGCGCAGTACCGCTCCCTCATCGTCGCCTACCGCAACGGCGCGGCCGTGCGGCTGGGAGACATCGCGACGGTGGGCGAGGGCGTGGAGGACGTGCGCAACCTCGGCCTAGCCGATGGCAAGCGCGCGGTCCTGATGATCATCCGCAAGCAGCCGGGCGCGAATGTCATCGACACGGTGGACCGCATCAAAGCGGCGCTGCCGCAGATCCGCGCGTCCATTCCCTCGGGCATCAACCTGATCGTCACCAACGACCGCACGAAGAGCATCCGAACCTCGCTGCACGACGTCGAGGTCACCCTGCTCGTGGCATTGCTTCTCGTCGTGACCGTGGTGCTGGTGATGCTGCGTAACCCACGTGCCGCGCTGGTGCCGGCGGTGGCCGTGCCGCTGTCCCTGATCGGCACCCTCGGGGTGATCTACCTGCTCGGATTCAGCCTGAACAACCTCTCGCTGATGGCGCTCACGGTAGCGACGGGTTTCGTCGTCGACGATGCGATCGTCGTCATCGAGAACATCAGCCGGCACGTGGAGGCCGGCATGCCGCGCATGCGTGCGGCGCTGCAGGGCGCGAGGGAAGTCGGGTTCACGGTGCTGGCCATGAGCAGCGCTCTCGTGGCCGTATTCATTCCCATTCTCCTCATGGGCGGCATGATCGGCCGCATCCTGCGCGAGTTCGCGATGACGCTCGCCATAGCGGTGGTGCTGTCGCTGATCATCTCGCTGACCACGACCCCCATGCTCTGCGGGCGCATTCTGCGGCCGCCGGCGCACCTCGGGCGCTTCCTGAGCGCGATGGAGCGCGGGTTCAACGCGCTGCGCGACGCCTACGGCCGCACGCTCGCCGACGCAATGCGGCATCCGCGGGTGGTGATGCTGGTGCTGCTCGGCGTTGTGTTCCTCAACTTCTACCTGTTCGCGATCGTGCCCAAGGGGTTCCTGCCCCAGGGAAGCTCCGGCGCTCTCATGGGCTTCGTGCGCGCGGGCGAGAGCATCTCCTTCCAGGCGATGCAGGAGAAGATGCGCACCATCGTCAACATCGTGCGCCGCGACCCCGCCGTGGAGCACGTCGTCGCCTTCACGGGCGGCGGCGGCCCGATGGGCGGCTCGACGAACACGGGCATGCTGTTCGGAGAGCTCAAGCCG
This sequence comes from Steroidobacteraceae bacterium, assembly GCA_035545455.1. Lineage (GTDB taxonomy): Bacteria > Pseudomonadota > Gammaproteobacteria > Steroidobacterales > Steroidobacteraceae > 13-2-20CM-66-19. The sequence goes on along the minus strand of DASZYK010000371.1, from coordinate 2,675 downwards.
CTTTCCGAGCGCAAGATCCCGGACGACGCGGTCATCGCGCGCGTGCGCAGGGAGCTCGCCGGGGTGAGAGGGGCGAGGCTCTTCCTGCAGACGACCCAGGACATCCACTTCGGCGGGCGGCAGGGGTACGGGCAGTATCAGTACACGCTGCTCTCCGACAACCTGGACACGCTCAACACCTGGGTGCCGAAGATCACGCAGGCGCTCGAGAAGAATCCGGCCCTGAGAGACGTGGTGTCCGACAGGCAGCAAAGCGGCCTCGACGTGCGGCTGCACATCGACCGCGCCACGGCGGCACGCCTCGGCGTCAACATGTCGGAGATCGACAACACGCTCTACGACGCGTTCGGCCAGCGGCTGGTCTCGACGATCTACCAGGGAATGAACCAGTATCACGTGGTGATGGAAGTCGAGCCGCGCTTCTGGCAGAGCCCGGACACGCTCAAGGACATCTACGTCAGCACCTCAGGCGGCGCGCTGAGCGGCACGGAATCGAGCGCGGCGGCGAGCGGCGCGTTTCAGGTCGGCGGCGGCGCTTCCAGCCCGGGCGCCGCCCCGGGATCCGCCACCCCGTCCGCGACGACCGGCAGCACGGCGGCGCAGAATTTTCGGCTGAACCAGCTCACGACCAGCGCCGGCAGGGCCTCCACCGGCGCCGCCCTCAGCACGAAGCAGGAGACCATGGTGCCGCTCTCCGCCTTCAGCAGCTACGGTCCGGGCCTGACGCCGCTCGCCATCGCGCACCAGGGTCCTTTCGTCGCGACCACCTTCTCGTTCAACCTGCCCCAGGGCGAGGCGCTCGGCACCGCGGTGGCGGCAATCCACGGCACCATGCAGGAGCTGCACGCGCCGATCTCGATCCACGGCGAGTTCGCCGGCAATGCCAAGATCTTCCAGCAGACGGTCGTCGAGGAGCCGTTCCTCATCCTGGCATCGCTGGTGGCCGTCTACATCGTGCTGGGCGTGCTCTACGAGAGCCTGGCGCAGCCGATCACCATCCTCTCGACGCTGCCCTCGAGCGGCATCGGGGCGGTGCTGGCGCTGCTGCTCTCCGGTGAGTCCTTCACCCTCATCGCGCTGATCGCGGTCATTCTCCTCATCGGCATTGTCCTCAAGAACGCCATCATGATGGTGGACGTGGCGCTGGAGACCCAGCGCTCGGGAAACGAGAGCGCCGCGGAGGCGATCCACGCCGCGTGCCTGCTGCGCTTCCGGCCGATCATGATGACCACCATCGCGGCCATGCTCGGCGCCCTGCCGCTCGCGCTCATGACGGGGCAGGGCTCGGAGCTGCGCCGGCCGCTCGGCATCGCCATCGTCGGCGGACTCTTCATCAGCCAGTTCCTGACGCTTTACACGACGCCCGTCGTCTACATCTATCTCGATCGATTCCGACTATGGCTCAGGAGAACGTTCAAGCGCCGCTCGCGCGTGACTTCCGCCGATGCGCGCGGAGCACAGCCAATATGACTCGCCCTCAGAACGTACTCGTAGCAGTGGCATGCGCGCTCGCTTTGAGCGCCTGCGCCGTGGGTCCCAACTATCACCGTCCCGGCGCGCCGCCGTCGCCCGTCTTCAAGGAAGGGCAGGGATGGACGCCGGCCGCGCCGGCGCAGATCCCGAGCGAGCAATGGTGGTCGGTCTACGGCGATCCGGTGCTGTCCTCGCTCGAGGAGCAGGTGGAGGTCTCCAATCAGAACCTCAAGGCCGCGGTGGCCTCCTACTACGCCGCCCGGGAGGCGGCCGGGGTGACTCGCGCGAGCCTCTTCCCGAGCATAGGCGTCGGGGCCTCCGGCACGAAGAGCGGCGGCGGCGGCAGCCGCAATCAGGTGGTGGGGGGATTCCTGCCTTCGGGAGGGACGAGCCGGACCTTCTATAACGCCAGCGCCAGCGCGAGTTGGGATCTCGACATCTGGGGCAAGATCCGCCGCCAGCTCGAGAGCGATGAGGCGAGGGCCCAGGCCAGCGCGGCCGACGTGGCCGCGGCGCGCCTCTCCGCGCAGGCAACCCTGGCCGAGGACTACTTCCAGCTGCGCGCGGCGGAGCAGGAGCTGCGGCTGTTGAAAACTTCAGTCGAGGATTACCAGGCCTCCCTGCAGATTGCGCAAAACCGGGTCAATGCGGGAGTGACGACACTGGCGGACGTCTACTCCGCACGCACCCAGCTCGAGAACACGCAGTCGCAGGAGAATACGGTGGAGTTGACACGCGCGAAGCTCGAGCACGCCATCGCGGTCCTCACGGGCAAGGCTCCCGCGCAGCTCTCCTTGGCGCAGGGGGAGCTCACCGCGACCGTGCCGGTGGTACCCGCGGGAGTGCCCTCGCAGCTGCTGCTGCGCCGGCCTGACATCGCCGCCGCGGAGCGGGACCTCGAGAGCGCCAACGCGCAGATCGGCGTGGCGGAGTCAGCCTGGTTCCCGAGCCTCAATCTCTCCGGTTCCTACGGCTACGAGTCCTCCGCGCTCTCGACACTCATTCGCGCGAGCAACTCCGTCTGGTCCTTCGGTCCGGCGCTGGCGGAGACGCTTTTCAACGGCGGCGCGACGGTGGCGCAGACGCGCGAGGCGCGGGCGCTGTACGACTCCGCCGTGGCGACATACAGGCAGACGGTGCTGAGCGCCTTCCAGCAGGTAGAGGACGATCTCGCGACCCTGCGCTACCTGCAGACCGAGTAC
>DASZYK010000370.1:0-4379 GCA_035545455.1 Steroidobacteraceae bacterium | reverse complement strand
CGTCGGCCGCCTCGCCCAGGCCATATGTCAGAACCGGCCTGCCGACGCCCTCGAGAATGCCGCGCACGTGCTCGTCGTCGAGGCAGAGCACCGCCAGCCCGTAGAACGGCAGGTTGTGCAGGAAATCGACGAAGCTCTGCTTCAGCCGCGCGAAATCGCCGCGGTGAGTCGCCAGGTGATCGTTGTCGATGTTGGTGACGACCGCGATCAGCGGCTGCAGATGCATGAACGAGGCATCACTCTCGTCGGCTTCGGCGACCAGATAGCGCCCGGTGCCGAGCCGGGCGTGACTGCCCGCGCTCTTCAGGCGGCCGCCGATCACGAAGGTCGGGTCCTCGCCGCCCTCGGCGAGGATGCTGGCGATCAGACTCGTGGTCGTCGTCTTGCCGTGCGTGCCCGCAACCGCGATGGCGTAGCGGAACCGCATGAGCTCACCCAGCATCTCCGCGCGCGAGACCACCGGCACCCGCCGCGCGAGAGCGGCTTCGATCTCGGGGTTGCTCCTCGCGATGGCGCTCGATACCACCACCACGTCCGCCCCTTCGATGTTCTCCGCCGCATGCCCGAGCCGCACGCGCGCGCCGAGCCGCGTCAGCCAGTCCGTCACCGGACCCGCCTTGAGATCCGAGCCCTGCACGGCGTACCCGAGATTGAGCAGCACTTCGGCGATGCCACTCATGCCGCTGCCGCCGATGCCGACGAAATGGATGGTGTTGATGCGGCGCATGCGGTCGCGCCGATCAGAGCTGCGGCGCCGCTCCACGACAGGACGCTCCAGCAGGGTGCGCCGCTCCTCGTTGCGAGGCTCCGTCCCTGCGCCCTCTGAGACCCGCGGTCCCGACTGGATATTCATCGGGAAACCCCTTCGGGCCGGCTGCAAATCGTTCCTGACGATTTTGTCATGCGGCCCTCCTTGCGAGCTCCAGGCAGGATGCAGCCAGCTCCTCGGTGGCCTGAGGCCGGGCGAGCCGCCGCGCCCGCTCGGCCATGGCGAGGAGCTTGCCGCGGCCGTCGCAGAGCCGCTCGAGCTCGGCGGCCAGGCGCTCGGCGGTGAGGTCGCGGTCGGCGATGAGCACCGCCGCGCCCTCGCGCACCAGGAATCGCGCATTGTGAGTCTGATGGTCGTCGACGGCGGCCGGGAACGGGACCAGCACGGCGCCAACGCCTGCCGCAGCCAGCTCCGAAACCGTGAGCGCCCCCGAGCGGCAGATCACGAGGTCCGCCCATGCGTAGGCCTCGGCCATGTCCTCGATGAACGGGCGCACGTCGGCCCGCACCCCGGCGTCGGCATAACTCTGCCTGCCGGCCTCGATCCACCGCTCGCCGGCCTGATGGCGGACGTCGAAGCGGATCGTGCCTGCGAGTCGCGCGAGCGCGTAGGGCACGACGGTGTTGAGCCGGACCGCACCCTGACTGCCGCCGACCACGAGGATGCGCACGGCGCCTTCTCGCCCTGAGAAGCGCTCCGCCGGCGGCCGGAGGGCGCTGATGTCCCGGCGTACCGGGTTGCCGACCGTATGCGCCTTGACGCTCGCTGCGAAGCTGTCTGGAAACGCTTCCAACACCTCGCGCGCCAGATGCGCCAGGCAACGGTTGGTGAAGCCGGCGATGGCGTTCTGCTCGTGAATGACGAGCGGACGGCGAGTCAGCCATGCCGCGATCCCGCCCGGCCCGGCGACGAAGCCGCCCAGACCGACGACGACGACGGGCTTGCGCCGCCACATGACTCGAAGCGCCTGCGTCAGTGCCACGCTGAGGCGCCACGGCGCCGCGAGCAGCGTGCGCCAGCCTTTCCCGCGCAGGCCTCCCACCGACAGCCATTCGATGGCGATACCCTCTGCCGGAATGAGTCGTGCCTCGATTCCGCGGCGTGTGCCGAGCCAGACGACCTCCATCGACTGCTCGCGGAGCCGGCGGGCGAGCGCGAGGGCGGGGAACACGTGGCCGCCCGTTCCGCCTGCCATGATCAGGACGGGCCCGCTCACGAGGCACCCCGCGCCATGACGGTGGCCGAGCCGCGCCGCTCCATCATCGTCTCGTGATGGATGCGCAGCAGCATTCCCACCCAGACGAGCGTCACGATGAGGCTCGAGCGTCCATAGCTCATGAGGGGCAGCGTCAGCCCCTTGGTCGGCAGCACCCCCATGTTGACGCCGATGTTGATGAAGGCCTGCATCCCGATCCAGAGCGCGAATCCCGCCGCGAGATAGCTCTGGAAATCGAGACCGGCCTGCGACGCGAGCCGCGCGATGTGGAAGGCGCGCCAGATGAGGCCGACGAAGAGCCCGAGGGTGAGCAGGACGCCGAGCAGACCCAGCTCCTCGGCGAGCACCGCGAAGAGGAAGTCGGTGTGCGCCTCGGGCAGGTAGAAGAGCTTCTGCACGCTGTTGCCGAGCCCCACGCCGAGCCACTTGCCGCGGCCGATGGCGATCAGCGACTGGGTGAGCTGGAAGCCGCTGCTGTAAGGATTGGCCCAGGGATCGAGAAAGCCCGTGAGCCGCCGCAGGCGGTAGGCGGATGTGACGGCGAGCAGCGCGAAGACGGCGGCGGCCACCGCGGTCAGCACGATCACGTAGCGCAGCCGCGCACCGGCGATGAACAGCATGCCGAAACCGGTGGCGAAGAGCACCGTCGCGGCGCCGAAGTCGGGCTCCCCGAGGAGGAGCACCGCCACCAGGGCGAGCAGCAGCAGCGGCTTGACGAGGCCGGTGAAGGTCTCGCGCAGCTCATCCTGCCGCCGCGCCGCGTAGCTCGCGATGTAGATCAACACCAGCACCCGGGCGAGCTCCGACACCTGGAAGCTCAGTCCCCCGAGCCGCAGCCAGCGCCGGCCGCCATTCACCGCCTCGCCGAGGCCGGGCACCAGCACGGCGAGCAGCATGAGGACGGCGGCGGCGAGGAGCACGTGCGACAGGCGCTCCCAGTGATCCGTCCTGAAGCAGAATACGAGCACCGCCGCGGCGGTGCCGACCAGCGCGGTCAACAGCTGCCGCTCCAGGAAGTAGAAGGGGTTGCCGGTATCGCGGCTCGCGATGGAGATGGAGGCCGACGTCACCATCACCAGCCCGAAGAGCAGCAGGGCCAGCGCGAGGGTGAGCGTCACGTTGTCGATATAGACGGCGGCGGGCCGACCGCGGATCGCGTGGCCGAGAGGTGCGCGGGCGGTCTCGTCGATCATGCCGCCAGCTCCTTCACCGCTCGCGTGAAGACCGCGCCCCGATGCGCGTAGTCACGGAACATGTCGAGGCTCGCGCAGGCGGGCGAGAGCACCACGGTGTCACCGGGCCGGGCGGCCGCGGCCGCGGCGCGCACCGCCTCCTCGAGCGAGCCGCAGTACTCGGTCGTGCAGACTCCCCGCAGCGCCTGCCCCACCAGCCGGCCGTCGCGTCCGATCAGCACCGTGTGGCGCACCTTGCCGCGGAAGGCCTGCGCGAGCGGCGCGAAATCCTGGTTCTTCCCGTCACCGCCCGCGACGATGACCAACGGCCCTTCCATGCCCGCCACGGCGGCGATCGTCGCGCCGACGTTCGTGCCCTTGGAGTCGTCGATGTAGGTGACGCCCGCGACTTCGGCGACCCATTGAGTGCGATGGTCCAGGCCCGGGAACGCTTGCAGCTCCGCGAGCATCGCGGGCAGCGGCAGGCCCAGCGCCTCGCCGAGCGCGAGGGCGGCAAGGGCGTTGGCAGCATTGTGCAGGCCCCTGATCCGCATGGCCGATACGGGCAGCAGCGCCTCGCCGCGGCGTGTGAGCCAGGCGCCGCCGTCCCGAATTGCCACGGCGTAGTCGGCACCGATCGCCGCACGCAGCGAAAAGCTCAGGGTACGCTGGCCCGGCCGCGGCATGGCGACCACCAGGGGATCGTCCAGGTTGATCACCGCGGTGTCGCAGCGGGCGAAGATGCGTGCCTTCGCGTCGGCATAAGCCCCGATGGAGGCATACCGGTCGAGATGATCCGGGCTGACGTTGAGAACGGCGGCGGCGGCGAGGTCGAGCGAATGAGTCGATTCGAGCTGGAAGCTCGAGAGCTCCAGCACGTAGAGACCGACCTCATCCCCCGCGCGGTGCGCCGCCCTGAGCAGATCGAGGGCCGGCTCGCCGAGATTGCCGCCCACCCGCACCTTCACACCGGACCGCTCCGCCATTCGGCCGACCAGTGTCGTCACGGTGCTCTTGCCGTTGGTGCCCGTGATGCCGACGACCGGCGCATCCACGGCGCGCGCGAAAATCTCGATATCGCCCACGATCTCCAGGCCGCGGCGGCGCGCTTCGGCGAAGAAAGGCTGCTGCAGCGACACCCCGGGAGAGACCACGACACAGAGCGCGTCCTCGAGTAGACGCGCATCGAGCGCCCCCAGGCGCACCAGGATCCGCGGATCGA
>DASZYK010000369.1:0-5526 GCA_035545455.1 Steroidobacteraceae bacterium | reverse complement strand
GGCGCTCCGCGGGCAGGTGCGGCACCCGCGGCAGCAGCGCCTGATAGCGCTGCTCCGACCAGTTGGCGGACGGGATGTCGCGCAGATATCCCCACATCTTGTCCATCCACGGCCGCGCCTCGATGCCGTAGCTGGCGCCGAAGAGGCGCGTCAGCCCGGGATGGGCCACGGGGATGTGAAGGCCGTCGGAGTAGTTGTCGCCGACGTTCTTCCAGTTGACGCTGCGCGGCCGGAAAGTCACCCTGCCCTGCGGCACGAGCTCCTCGAGCCGGTAGGCCGCGAGCTCCTCGGCATAGGGCGCGGCCATCTCGCGCACGCTCGGCAGGCCGGGCGCGAAGCGCACGAACACGAAGCCCATGAAGATTTCCTGCTCGAGCGGGATGAGTCCGTACCGCTCGCGCTCGACGCCCTTGAAATCGTTCCGCTGCGGGATGGTCAGCAGGCGCCCGTCGAGCCCGTATGTCCAGGCGTGATAGGGGCAGGTGATTCGCCGTCCGCAGTGGCCCTTGGAATCGTCGAGCAGCCGGGCCGCGCGGTGGCGGCAGGCGTTGTGGAAACTGCGGATCTGTCCATCTTCGCCGCGCAGCACGATGACGCCCTGGCCGAGAAACTCGAAGGAGTGATAGTCGCCGGGCCGCGGCACGTCATTGACGTGGCAGACGATCTGCCAGCTCGGGCGGAAGATCGCCTCCTTCTCCAGCTCGAGGAACTCGGGGTCGCGGTAGATCCACGCCGGCAGGCTGACGGCGTCGTCATCGGGGGCGGGGACGACATCGAACGCGCGAGCGCTCATGACGGCAATCTCGTCGGGTCTCTTGTTGTACGACTGTATAGCAGTGCATTCGGCGCGGTCAAGCGCGGCCCCGGGCGCTATCATCCGCGGCGGGAGACCCGTCATGGCCCGAGAGCACACACCCAGATTCCGCCGCGCACCGCCCACCGTGCGCCGCGAGGCCCTCATCGAGGCGGCGCTCGCCTGCCTGCGCAAGCACGGTCCCGAGGGCCTCTCGGCGAGGCGCATCGGCGCCGAGGCGGGCGTGTCGCCGGGCCTCATCAATCACCACTATCCGAGCATCACCGCGCTCATCGCCGCCGCCTACGAGTCACTCGCGATGTCCCTGCTGCGCTCCATCCAGCAGCATGCGCGGGAGCCCGGCCTCAGCCCGCGAGAGCGCCTGCAGCGCTTCTACCAGGCCTCGTTCGCGCCCGCCCTGCTCGATCCCGGCCTCTTCAACACGTGGCTCGTCTTCTGGAGCATGATCTCGCACGATGCGGGAATGCGGACGGTGCACGACCGCACCTACGCCGCCTATCGGGCGGCGCTCGAATCACTGCTGGGGGAGCTGCACGGGACCGAGGGTGTTCCCCGTTTCCGGCTGCGTCCGGCGGCAATCGCCCTTTCGGCGCTGCTCGATGGACTGTGGATCGAGGCCAGCATCAATCCCAGGACGTTCGAGCCCGCGGATGCCGTGGCACTCTGCTCCGACTGGACCCACGCCCTGTGCAGCGGCGCCTTCCCGAGCCTGCTCGTCACCCGCCGACCGCGGCGCCGGCCCGGGCGCAGGCGCCGTTCTCATCCGTAATCGCCTGATCCGCGTCGATCGCGAGCCACAGGAGGGCGCCCACGACGGCACTGGCCGTGCCGATCGCGAAAGCGGTGCCCCACGCGTGATGACCCGACAGATAGGCGACGATGGGAATTCCGACGATGCCGCCGAGGATCCCGCCGGTGTTGAGAACGCCGCAGATCGCCATCGTGTCCCTGCGGCCCATCGCCATCGCCGCCGCCCAATAGGGCGCCTCGTTCATCTCGATGAAGCCGAAGCACGCGGTCAACGCGGCCACGGCCACGTAGGGATTGCCGGCGAGGGCCGCAACGGCCAACAGGAGGCCCGCGATGGGCAGTGAGACGAGCGGCACGCCGCGAAAGCCCCACCGCGCCCCGAGACGATCACATAGCCGCCCGGTGATCACGCCGCCGGCACCGGCCCCGATGGCGGCGACGATCGGCGGCCCCATCGCGAGCCAGCCGCTCTCCAACACGGAGAAATGGCGCTGCTGGATGAGGTAGAGGAAGCACCAGTTGGAGACGAGATAGAAGGAGTAATTCATCAGGAAGTAGGAGAGCGCGAGCAGCACGGTATTGCGGTGGCCGAGGAGGCGCAGCAGGCGGCCGACCGTGATGCCGCTGCCGCCCGCAGGCGGGGCAGCGTCGTCGAGATCCGCCAGCTCGGCGGCCGATACCGCGGGGTGCTCGCGCGGGGTATTGCGCGCATACCACGCCCAGAGGAGTACCACCGCGATCGGCGGCAGGGTGGACCAGGCGAGGGCCCATTGCCATCCCATGGCGGTCATGAGGGCGGCGATCAGCGGTGGAGTCATCGCGGCGCCGAGATTCAGGCCCATGTTCTGCCAGCCGTTGACTTGCGGCCACTGGCGCACCGGAAACCAGGCCTCGAAGACGCCGTTCGACACCGGGAAGATGCCGCCCTGCGCGACTCCGAGCACGAACTGCGCGCCGAGCAGCACCACGAAGAGCGCCGGACCGCTCACGACCTCAGGCGCCAGCGGCGTCGTCATCGCGGCGGCGAATGCGACGATGCCGAAGGCCGTGAATGCCGCACGCGCCCCGAAGCGCAGCCCGATCAGGCCGCCCGGCACCTGAAACAGCGCGTAGCCGATGACGAACGCCTGCTCGATCCATCCAATCTGCAGCTGCGTGAGGTGCAGCTGCGGCATCATCTGCGCGGCGGCGACCGTGACGCCTTGGCGCTGCACGTAGGCGATCAGGCCGAAGGCGAACAGGAAGGCGAAGATTCGCCAGCGGATGCGCGGTCTCATCCTGGTCGGACCCCGATATCACGAAGCGTCGCGACCACCCCAGGCCCAGGGACTTGCCCCGACGGAGGTGGCGCAGCTTTGGGCAAAATCCACGCTTTCCGCCCAAAGCCGCGCCGGGCCCGGCGCGTTGCCCGGGTCCAGTGGCTCAACATCAGCGGTTGCGGCATGCGACAGCATTGCATCTTGCGGCGACCGGCTGCAACAGCGGCTTGACGGCAATGCTTCCGTGCGCGGCAAAGGAGACCGCGGCGGAACTCGCCAGAAGCGCCAACGTTGCACCTCAGGTGCTGCCAGTCCCGTCGAGAGCGCGACCGTCCCCGTGGCCACTGCCTGCCCAGATTGCGGCACCCTGCTGAGCATCCCTCCCCTGCCCCGGCGCAGCACGGCGATCTGCCTGCGCTGCCGCACGCCCATCGAGAGCACCACCGGCCGCAGCATCAACGTGGCGCTCGCCTGCGCGGTGGCGACGCTGCTGCTTCTGCCGTCGGTCGACACCTTGCCCCTCCTCAAAGCCGAGTTGCTCGGTCAGAGCTCCGAGCGGTCCCTGGCCGCCGGGGTGGCCCAGCTGTGGCATCACGACTGGGTCGCCCTGACTTGCCTCAGCGTCGTGTTCGTCATCCTGCTGCCCGCGGTCCGCATGACGCTCCTCGCGCTCGTGCTCGGCGCGCTGCGATTGGGACTGCGGCCGCCCTGGCTGGGCCGGGCGTTTCGCTGGGCCGTATGGCTCGACCCGTGGGCGATGCTGGACGTCTTCCTGTTGGCTGTCGGCGTTGGGTACTACTATCTCACCCGCATAGAGCGGCTGAACGTGACGATCGAGACCGGAGGATTCCTCCTGCTCGCCGCCGGGCTGCTGAGCATGCTCTCCCGTGCCGCGCTCGATGAGCGCACGGTGTGGCGCGCCATCGGCGCCGAGGCGGGACCCGAGCCCGACGATCGGGCGATAGGCTGCAAGACGTGCGGTCTGATCCAGCCCGAGTCGCGCGAGGGCGCGCGGTGCCTGCGCTGCGGCGCCCGCAACCGCGCCCGCAGGCCGAACGCGGCCACGAGCGCCGCCGCGCTGGTGGCGGCGTCCTTCATCCTGCTCTTTCCGGCCAACATCTACCCGATGAATACGTCGGATCTGCTCGGCATCCGCATGGACTTCACGAACTTCGGCTACGTCCGGCAGCTCTGGCAACTCGGCCTCTGGCCGCTCAGCATGCTCACGTTCTGGACCAGCATTCTCACTCCGGCGCTCATGATCGGCGCCGTCGGCTGGTGCGTGCTCTCCGTGGAGCGGCACTCGATCCGCCGCCTGGTGCTCAAGACCCAACTCCTGCGGCTCGTCGCCGAGACCGGCCGCTGGTCCGAGACCGGCCCGCTCTCGATCGTGTTCTTCGTGCCGCTCATCGACTTCGGCCACCTCGGCGCCGAGACGGCCGGCTGGGGCGCGACCGCGTTCATCATGATGACGCTGCTCATGATCGCGGCCTCGGTCACGTTCGACTCCCGGCTGATGTGGGATGCAAGCGCATGAGCGGCACGATGCGCAGTTGCCCCCGGCGGGGCGCTCACTGCGCCCGCCCGCGCTCAATGCGCGCCGCACTGACCGACGCGAGCACGAGAGCGACCCCGGCGGGGAACCCGAGCGCCGCCCGACCCCACGCATGAAAGGAGGCGGCGCCGCCGAGGGCGCCGAGCACGAGCGCCAACCAGTGCAGAAGATGCGGCACCCACTCTTCGCGCCGGCCGTGCACAGGCGGGTGGATCGCGTCGGCCAATCCGTCACCCAGACTGACCAGCGTTCCGGTGACATAGGAGAGGCCCATGTCGGCCGCGCGCTCCTTGTCGATGGCCGCGTTCTGTATCCCCATCGCGAGGACGATGGGCACGATCAGGAGCCGGGTGGAGCGCCCGACCGCCGCTCCAAGCGTGAGCAATACGGCCTCGGCGAGCAGCACCGCCGGACGTCCCCACGCCCGGGCGCAATTCGAGAGCAGTCGCCCACCGATCACTCCTGCCACGAACAGGCCAACGATACCGCCCGCGGCGCCCGCGCGGCGCCAGCGGCCGCCAAGTCCCGAGACGGCGAGCTGAGTCGAATTGCCGCTCATGAACGAGACGAACAGATGCCCGAGCCGCAGCAGGCCCACGGCATCCACCCATCCGGCCACCGCGATCAGGATGATGGCCAGCGCCAGTTGCGAGCGATTCCCGCGGTCCATCGTGACTCCGCAGCGATCGGCGAGACAGCGAGGGTCTTAACGCTCGCCGTGCCGCGGCGGGTCCTGCCCTATGGGGCCTCGAGGGATGCCTTCAGGAGCGCGGTCATCACGCGGTATCCGGCCCTGTTGGGGTGAACACCGTCGTTGGAGAGATCGGGGCGGAATGCGCCCGCGGGTGTCGCCAGGTGCGCGTAATAGTCGATGAAGCCGCAGCCGCTCCTGCGCGCGTAGCGGCGCAGCCATTCGTTCAGGCGGCGAATCTGCGCGGCCGGCCGGTAAGGGCGCGGTGTCCACCAGAACGACACCGCCGGCGGAATCGATCCGAGCAGCACCCGGATGTGGTGCGCCTGAGCGAGCTCCACCATCGCCATGATGTTGTCCTTGTAGTCCTGCTCGGTGGTCGGACCGGTGTTGCCCGCGATGTCGTTGGTGCCCGCCAGAATCTGCACGGTCCGGGGATGCAGCGCGATGACATCCG
>DASZYK010000368.1:0-4660 GCA_035545455.1 Steroidobacteraceae bacterium | reverse complement strand
AGCACCTGCAGATAGCAGACCGCCGCCTCCTCCAGATCGTCTCCGCCCGCGTCCCGATCCAGGCCCGCCCGCCGCTCCGGGGTCATGCAGATGTAGTGGCCGGCCTCGTGCAGCACGGAGTGAACCGGCGTGTCGAGCCGTGCGTACAGGCGGTCTCCCTTGAGCCCCGCCTCGCACTCTCCCCAGTAGGAGCCAGGGATCACCTCATCGGGAGCCACCAGCGCGAGAGTGAGGCCGTAACGCTCGAGCAGCGCCGCAAGCGCCACCCGATCAACCGCGCTGAGCAGCAACATATCAGCCGCCGGACACCCTCGAGAGGCGCCGCATCACGATGTCCGCGAGGTCCTCGCCCATCGCCTGCTGCAGAATGGCCTCCTCGTGCTCCTTGGCGAGCAGCAGGCTCTCATCGAAGCTGTAGGAGCGCATGGCCGAGACCTGCTGCGGCGGCAGCAGTTGCCGGCCGTCCGCGGTCACGGAGAAGCGCACGGTATAGATCACCTGGTACTCGGTGGGGCGATTCTGAGCCGAGACGGAGAGCACCCGGCGCGTCACGGCATCGTCCAGGATATCGACGACGGCGGTCGCCTGGCCGGGCGCGTCGGCGGGGTGTGCGCCCGAGATCAACATCTGACGGCGCAGACTCTGCACGAAATCGCTCTGCTGGTCCGGTGCCTGGATATAGGGCCGGCGGATCGGCTCCGGCAGCGGCACCCGCCCTTCGAGACGGAAGCCGCAGCCCGCAAGGAGCAGCGCGGCGCCCAAGAGCCAGACGCTCCGCATGCGCCCTCCGAGGAATGGCGCCGCGGCCTCGCTGCCCGGCGCCCTCACCGCGCCGTGCGGCGCCGTCCCGCGTGACGCATTGCGGCCCCGCAGCGCCTCGACTTCAGCCATCCTGCTGTCCACCCGGCGGCGCGCTCACCACCACGTTCGCGATCTGTCTTCCGGGCACGACGATCACCTTCCTGACGGCGCTCATGCTGCCGACGAACTTCATGACGTGCTCGTCGGCGAGCGCCGCCGCGCGGATCGCCGCCTCATCCGCCCCGGCCGGCACACGGACCCGGCCGCGCAGCTTGCCGTTCACCTGCACGACGAACTCGACCGATTCCTGTGTCAGAGCCGACTCGTCGACCGCGGGCCACGGCTCGTCGACCACGGCCTGCTCGTGCCCGAGCGCGCGCCACAGCTCGTGAGCCGCGTGCGGAATGATGGGCGCCAGCATCAGCGTGACGATCTCCAACGCCTCGTGACGCACGGACCGCCCCTCGTCGGACACGTCGTCGAACCGGCCGACGGCATTGAGAAGCTCCATGCTGGCGGCAATCGCCGTGTTGAAGTTGCGCCGCCGCCCGATGTCGTCGGTCGCTTTAGCCAGCGCCTGGTGCGCGGCGCGGCGCAAGCCGCGCTGCGGCTCGCTCAGCGTCCCGGTAGCCAGCCGCTTCGGCAGACCGCGCCGGATGTGCTCATGGACTGCATTCCACAGACGGCGGATGAACCGCGATGCGCCCTGTACCCCCTCGTCGGACCACTCCAGCGTCTGCTCCGGCGGCGAGGCGAACATCGTGAAGAGCCTGGCCGTGTCGGCACCGAAGCGCTTGACCAGGCCTTCCGGATCGACGCCGTTGTTCTCCGACTTCGACATCTTGCCGAGACCCTGATAGTCCACGCGGATCGTCTCTCCGCCCGGCAGCGTCGTCTCGAACACTTCCGCGCCGGCCGCATCGCGCCGGGAGCGCACGTCGGCCGGGTTGAAGTAGCGGCGCCGGCCGTCCGCCTGCGTCTGGGAGTAGACGTGGTTGAGTACCATCCCCTGCGTGAGAAGGTTGGTGAAGGGCTCGTCGATCCTCAGGAGCCCGAGATCGCGCATGACCTTGGTCCAGAAGCGCGAGTAGAGGAGGTGCAGGATGGCGTGCTCGATGCCGCCGATGTATTGATCGACGGGCAGCCAGTAAGCCGCGCGCTCGTCCACCATGGCGTGATCCTGGTCGGGGCACGCGTAGCGCATGTAGTACCACGAGGAATCGACGAACGTGTCCATCGTATCGGTTTCCCGACGCGCGGACCGTCCGCATTTCGGACAAGCGCACTGGTAGAAGGCGGCAGACTTGGCGAGCGGATTGCCGCTGCCATCGGGCACCAGGTCCTCCGGCAGCACCACCGGAAGCTGCTCGTCCGGCACGGGCACCTCGCCGCAGGTCTCGCAATGGATGAGCGGAATGGGACATCCCCAGTACCGCTGGCGCGAGATGCCCCAGTCGCGCAGCCGATACTGCACCCGCTTCCTGCCGAGGCCGCGCTTCTCGAGACTCGCCGAGATCGCATCCACCGCGGCCTGGAACTCGAGCCCGGAGAACTCCTCCGAGTTGACGGTGATGCCATGCTCGGAGTAGTCGGGGATCCACGGCGCCCGCACCTCGTCGTAGGCACCGCTCCCGGAGCGCACCACCGTCACGACGGGCAACGAGTTCTTCAGCGCGAACTCGAAGTCGCGCTCGTCGTGGCCCGGGACGCCCATCACCGCGCCCTCGCCATAGCCCATGAGCACGTAGTTGGCCACCCAGATCTCGATCGGCTTGCCGGTGAAAGGATGCAGCACGTGCAGTCCCGTAGCTCTCCCCTTCTTCTCCTGAGTCGCGACGTCGGCCTCCATGACACTGCCGCGGCGGCACTCCTCGATGAACTCGGCGAGCGCCGGATTGGAAGCCGCGGCCGCCAGAGCCACCGGATGCTCCGCCGCGATCGCCATGAACGTGACACCGAACACCGTGTCGGCGCGTGTCGTGAAGACCTTGAGCGCCCCATCCGCCGCCATCGCCGCGCGCGTGTCGGGCGCGTAAGGGAACGAGATCTCACAGCCCTCGCTGCGCCCGATCCAGTTCCCCTGCATGAGCCGCACCCGCTCCGGCCAGCCCGGCAACCGCTCGAGATCTCCGAGGAGCTCCTCCGCGTAGCGCGTGATGTT
This sequence comes from Steroidobacteraceae bacterium, assembly GCA_035545455.1. Taxonomy (GTDB): domain Bacteria; phylum Pseudomonadota; class Gammaproteobacteria; order Steroidobacterales; family Steroidobacteraceae; genus 13-2-20CM-66-19. Next base: position 1,698 of record DASZYK010000368.1, on the reverse strand, counting down.
GAGATAGTAGGTCGGGATCTCCCGCTTCTCGACCAGAGCTCCCGTTCGCCAGCCGCGCCCCTCGATCACCTGCTCGTTCGCGAGCACCGTCTGGTCGATGGGATCCCAGTTCACCACCCCCGTCCGCCGATAGGCGATTCCCCGCTCCAGCATCCGCAGGAAGAGCCATTGATTCCAGCGGTAGTAGCTCGGATCACAGGTGGCGAGCTCCCGGCTCCAGTCGATGCCGAACCCCAGCGATTTCAGCTGCGCGCGCATGTGCTCGATGTTCTGCCGCGTCCATTGCGCAGGCGGCACTCCATTGCTCATCGCCGCATTCTCCGCCGGCAGCCCGAACGCGTCCCATCCCATCGGCTGCAACACGTTGCGCCCCTGCATGCGCATGAAGCGCGCCAACACGTCGCCGATCGTGTAGTTGCGCACGTGCCCCATGTGCAGCCGCCCCGACGGATAAGGCAGCATCGACAGGCAGTAGTACTTCTCGCGCCCCCGCTCCTCCTTCACCTCGAAGCTGCGGTTCCGCTCCCAATAAGCCTGCGCCGCCCTCTCGACAGCCGCCGGATCGTAGTGCTCGTCCATCCCAAAAACGCCTGAATACTCAGCAGGTTAAAGCTCGACAGCTTACACGAACGAGCAGCGCCTCGGCTGCAAGGCCTCTTCCGGGGGCTCGTGAAGCCGGGGCGCGGGCATGCGCCGCGCGGGCTTTGCCGGGACGGTGAAGCCCCGGACTTCGGCACGCAGACGCTGCGGCCGAATGCACCCCGACTTTATGGCACGGGAACGGGCAGGAACAGCTGCGCCGATTCCCGCTGAATCAGCAGCGCGATGCTCTTGTGCGGCGCCTTCCTGGCCGCCGACTCCAGCTCCCCCACCGTGGCGATGCGCCTGCCGTCGACCCCCAGGATGATGTCCCCGGGCTCCACACCCGCATCCTGCGCAGCCCCCGACACCCCCTCGACCACCAGGCTCCCGCTCGTGCGCGCCTCCGCCTTCTCCTGGGGCGCCAGCTGCCGGATCGTGAGCCCCAGCTGATTCGGCTTGCGGATCACCGGCTTGGGCCGCGCCGCGTTCCTCGCCTGCGCCGCCTGCTGCTCCTTCAGCTCTTCCACCCGCACGTGCACCGTCTGGTCCTTCCGGTCCCGCCACAGCATCAGCGTCGCCTCGGAGCCAGGCCGCATCGCCGAGATCCGGCTCGACAGCTCACCGAAATGATCGATCGAGTGCCCGTCCACCGCCAGCACCACGTCTCCCGGCCGGATGCCGGCCGCGGCCGCCGGACCCTTGCTCTCCACCGAGCTCACCAGCGCCCCGCGCGGGCTGTTGAGGCCGAACGAATCGGCAAGGTCCGCCGTCACCTCCTGGATGGTGACGCCGATCTTGCCGCGCACCACGTGTCCGACCTGGATGATCTGCCGCTCCACGCTCTCGGCGACGTCGATCGGGATGGCGAACGACACCCCCATGAACCCGCCCGTGCGGCTGAAGATCTGCGAGTTGATGCCGATCACCTCGCCCTCCAGATTGAAGAGCGGACCGCCGGAGTTGCCCGGGTTCACCGGGACATCGGTCTGGATGAAGGGGACATAGTTCTCCGTCGGCAGCGAGCGGCCGATCGCGCTCACGATGCCGGCGGTCGCGCTGTTCTCGAAGCCGAACGGCGAGCCAATCGCGAGAACCCATTGTCCCGGCTGCAGCTTC
>DASZYK010000367.1:0-3249 GCA_035545455.1 Steroidobacteraceae bacterium | reverse complement strand
ACGGTGTTGAGCCAGTCCGTCCTCTCGAACACCCGGATGGCCTCCAGCAAGCTGCGCCAGCCCGCCCCGGCGAGCGAATCGGACACGGTCTGCTTCGAGACGGGCGGGCGGAGCGATCCTGCGATCCTCTCGTGAGTCGGGTTGTCCGATTGCAGCGCCAGAGCGACGATTTCCGCCTGGCGCCGCGTCCAGCCCCGCATGAGCCCGCTGCAAAGGTGCAGAATGGCCGGAAACCAGTCGGCCAGGGCGCCTGCCCGGTCGGGCAAGGCGCCGGTAAGCTCGAAATAGCCGGTGATCTCATCGAGCGCATGCCCTGACAGCGTGAACGCCTCCCCGGTGGACAGAGAGGTCCGCGACCTGTCTATCGCCTCGGCGGTCCCGATGCCGATCGAGATTCGCGTATCGACGCCGAGCCTGGCGCTGAGCAGAGCGCGGATATAGAGCGCCACGCGAAGAGCCCGCGCCGGCTCACCCAGCAGCAGTTGCCAGGCATCGCCCCGGAAGAACTCCGGCTCTCCGAGGACCGTGGGCCGCGATCTCGAGTGAAATTTCTGCGCTCCCTTGAGCACCAGCGCACGTGTACGGCCGAGCTGAGTCGCGGACAGACTGCTCGATCCGATGATGTCGCCGGTGAGTACCGCAAACACGCCGGCGGGGGTTCGCGCCGCGATTCGAGACACGATGGCTCCTGACAGGATAATTTGCCTGTCCCTTATAAGACAGGCGTTTTTGCCTGTCAATACCCCCCCCTGGGAGTCCTGGCACGGCGACGCCTTTCCTCGTCAGCGCGCGGACCGGCCGCAGCTCACCATTTGCAGCCGGCACGGCGGCGGCACCTGCGCGAGGAACCCGCGCCGACAGGGAGCGCACGCGGGATCATGTCGCGCTTGCATTCGGCCATGTTTATCTTCTAATGGCGAGCATGGCATACATCAACGGCTTCACGCTCATCATGCTGGCGCTGGTCCTGGCAGGCGTCGGGGTGCCGCTATGGAGCGTCTGGAAGTGGCGTGGCGGCTGGAAGGTCGCGGCCGCGGTACCGGCGGCTGTGGTGGTATTCGTCGTCCTGCGCATCATCCTCGATACGGCGCGCGACCCGACCTCGCACAACCTCTGGCCTTTCGAGATCGTCATGTTCAGCGCCGGCGCGCTGGCATGTATCGGCGTGCTCAGGGCCGTTCGCCGGCTGATGAGTGTGAATTGAGCAGGTCGGAGCGTGCGGCTGTTCAGATCGGCCCTGCGCCTCGGGGCGCCGGTCACGAGTCCGCATGGCCTCAGCGGGACAGGCTCCCGAAAGCCGGCTCGGGCCCGGCGTGCGCGGCTGGCGCTGACTGATGGCTGACTGATATAAAGGTCCCCTGGCCAGCCGTTCGTGCACGTCCGACCCGACCGGAGATCGAGATGAGCAAGTTCGTGATCCAGCCGCATTTCCGGCTGCAGGAATGGGTTGCCGAGGAGAAGGGCTACTTCGCAGCCGAGGGCCTGGACTACGTCTTCCACGAGCAGGTGCAGGCGACCGACGGGAAGGTCCATGACAGGGGCGAGAAGGTTGGCGCCTATCAGTCCTTCGAGGAAGGCCGCACATCGGACGTGAGCTGCGCCTGCCACTGGACCGTGAATGTGGCGGCCGCCAGCGGCCATGGCAGGCTCTACCGCGAGGCCTACTCCGTGGCCCCGGCCGGAATCTTCGTTCCGGCTGACTCACCCGTCAGGGAGCCCGCGGATCTCGCCGACGTGCCGATCTCGGTCGGCTATCAGTCCGGCAGCCATTACTCGAGCATCCAGGCTCTCGAGCGGTACCTGCCGCGCGGGAAGATCCGGCTGTCATTCGCCGACGGCATGCTGTTCAAGCGGATGGAGCTCCTGATCGACGGCAGGATTCCCGTCGCGGCGCTCTTCAGTGGCCCCTGCTACTTCGCCGAGCAGCTCGGATTCCGCAAGATCATCGACACCACGTTCATGATCGCGACCATGGTGACGGGCGATGCCGACCCGGAGGATCTGAGGAAATACTTCAGCGCCCTGCGCCGGGCCCAGCGTGACATCGACCTGCGTCCCGAGCTCTACACTCACTACTACAGGCGAGAGTTCCCCGTGCGCTATCACCAGACGATGGACACGCGCCGCTGGGGCCCGGGCGAGCGGCTCGTTTTCGAGCCCTACACGCGGGAAGCCTTCGACTCCTCGCGCGAGTGGATCGCGCAGCATGAGATCTTCCCGCAGGGCGATTTGGGCTCGCGGGTCTACGAGCAGGCGGTCCTCGCCTGAACATCCCGCACCTTTGCGCGTGATCGACCGGCTCAGCATCTTTGACGAAGCCAGCGTGCCGCGCTCGACCATCCTCGAGGTCGAGCTGAACGCGCCCTGGTGCGTCTCGGTGCCGGCCGCCGATGCCTCCTACTGCTACGTGGTACGCGCCGGCCGCTGCTGTCTCACCACGGGCGATCATCCCGTGCCACTGGAGCTCGGTCCCGGGGATGTCGTCTCCCTGGTCGCCGGTCAGGCCCAGATCTGGCGCGACAGCCCGCAGACCTCCCCGCGGCCGACGCTGCGCTCGTTCGCGGCCGCCGGCAACGCTCTGCTCGCGAAGCGCCCGCGCGCCGGCTCGGTCCGGAGCACCGGGCCCGGCACGACGCGGCTGCTCGTGATGTCCGCGCCGCGCAATTCCAACCGCTTCGTGGCCGTGTATCCCAGTCTCGTGGCCATCCCCGGCTCGGAGCCTCATTCGCGTGAGTTCTTCGACCGGGTCATCGAGCTCATCGAGCTGGAGAGCAGCGAGCAGCGCCCGGGGCAGGACGCGGTCCTGCGGCGGCTGACCGAGCTGGTGGTCATCGAGCTGATCCGCTTCGCCCTCCCCCGCCTGCCTCCCGGGCACGTGACCTGGCTGGCGGGTCTCGCTGATCCCCAGATCGCGCGCGCGATCTCCGCCATGCATCGCCAGCCCGGCCAGCCCTGGACCCTGCCGCAGCTCGCACGCCAGGTAGGCATGAGCCGCGCAGCGTTCGTGGATCGCTTCCGGCGTCTGACGGGCGAGCCGCCCCATCAGCACCTGCGCCGCCTGCGGCTGCATGCCGCCGCCACGGACCTGAGAAGGGGCGATCGCTCGCTCGCGCAGATCGCGATGGCGGTGGGCTACCGCTCGCAAAGCGCCTTCAACAAGGCCTTCACGCGCGAGATGGGCACGCCTCCCGCGCGCTATCGCCGCCGGCACCGCCCGGACTGAGCCCGGCGCGCCGCGCGCCTTGTTCG
>DASZYK010000366.1:0-7981 GCA_035545455.1 Steroidobacteraceae bacterium | reverse complement strand
CGCCGCAAGACGCTCCGCAATGCGCTGCGCGGCCTCGCGACGCAGGCGCAGATCGAGAGCTGCGGGGTCGATCCGGGCGCACGGCCGGAGACCGTCTCGCCGGCGCTCTTCAATGCCATCGCGGGCACGCTGAAGCTGACGCCGATCTGAGTTAGGCTGTGCCGGCCAGAGAAGCTTCGAGGGCCGGCTCATGTCCACGTATCCCTATCGTCGCATCCTGCTAGTGGTCGACCTGACCGAGGACAGCCTGCAGATCGGCAGACGCGCATGCGACCTGGCGGCGACGCTCGGCGCGGCGATCGAGCTGCTGCACGTGGTGGAGTTCATGCCCGTAGAGCCCATGGGGGAGACCCTCATGCCCGCCGTCCGCATCGAGGAGGAGCTGCTGGCGCGGGCACGGCAGCGCCTGGCCGCTCTGGCCGAGGAGCTCGGCCTCACGGGGACCCCGCACCGGGTGGAGTCCGGCAACGTCAAGGCGGAGATCGTACGCGTGGCGCGCGAGCGACAGGCCGACCTCATCGTGCTCGGCAGCCGCGAGCGCCACGGCCTGTCCATCCTGGTGAATTTCACCGAGGACACGGTCCTGCATGCCGCGCCGTGCGACGTGCTGGCGGTGCGGGTCGGCGAGTCCCGCAAGGGGTGAGCGGCCCGCCGCGGGGACGCGTGCGGAGCGGCCCGGTAGAATCCGGCCGCATGAGCCAGGAGCCGCACAAGATCCGAGTCGAGGTCGCGACGAGCTACCTCGATGAGCAGTCCAGCCCGAGCGAGCAGCGCTACGTCTTCTCGTACACGATCACCATCCGCAACGAGGGCGACCGCTCGGCCAAGCTCCTGGCGAGGCATTGGATCATCACCGACGCCAACGGCCGCGTGAAGGAGGTCCGCGGCGAGGGCGTCGTCGGGGAGCAGCCGCAGCTCGAGCCGGGACAGGGATTCCGCTATTCGAGCGGCGCGGTGCTCGAGACACCGGTCGGCACGATGGAGGGCAGCTACCAGATGGTGGATGCCGAGGGACGCCACTTCGATGCGCCCATTCCGCCGTTCCGGCTGGCGATTCCCGGAATCGTGCAGTGAGCCGGCATGCCGTCGGCGACGTCCAGGGCTGCTGCGACGAGCTGCGGGCGCTCCTCGCCCGGATTGGATTCTCCGCCGATCGCGACCGCCTGTGGTTCGTCGGCGATCTGGTGAACCGCGGCCCGCAATCCCTCGCGGCGCTGCGTTACGTGCGCTCGCTCGGGGACAACGCGGTCGTGGTTCTCGGCAATCACGACCTGCATCTGCTCGCCGTCGCCTGCGGCTGCCGCGCCGCCCGCAGCTCCGATACGCTGGAGGAGATCCTCCGGGCGCCCGACCGCGACAGCCTGCTGGAGTGGCTCGCGACCCGGCCGCTGGCGCATTTCGAGGCCGGCGACCTCCTGGTGCATGCCGGCGTCGTGCCGCAGTGGAGCGTCGAGACGACGCTGGGGGTGGCGCGCGAGGTCGAGTCCGCGCTGCGCAACGACCCGCGCAATCTGTTCGACCACATGTATGGCGATGAGCCCGACCGCTGGAGCTCGGACCTTGGCGGCACCGACCGCCTGCGCTTCGCCATCAACGTGCTGACACGCATGCGCGTCTGCACGAGAGAAGGTCGGATCAATCTGCGTCTCAAGGGCAAGCCTCCCGCGGGAGACTCGCCATGGCTTCCATGGTTCGATGTGGAGAGCCGCCGCACGCGCGGCACCCGCGTCGTGTTCGGCCACTGGTCGGCGCTCGGCCTCATCGTGCGCGACGACATCCTCGGGCTCGATTCCGGATGCGTGTGGGGCGGCGCGCTCACGGCGATCGATCTCGACGGCAGCCGGACGGGCCGGTGCGCGCCCGTCGCGGTGCCGTGCCGCGGTTATCAGGTTCCAGACGATTGAGGAGGCCGGCATGAAGCCCCTGCACGCATTCGACCTGCGCTCGTGGATCGACCGGAATCGGCACGTCCTCAAGCCGCCCGTGGGCAACAAGCGCGTGTTCGAGGATGGCGACTTCATCATCATGGTGGTCGGGGGCCCCAACTCCCGACAGGACTATCACGTCGATCCGGGAGAGGAGTTCTTCTATCAGCTCGAGGGCGACATCGTGCTGCGGACCGTGCAGGACGGCCGGCGGGTGGACGTGCCGATCCGTCAGGGAGAGGTCCTGCTGCTGCCCGCGAATGTGCCGCACTCCCCGCAGCGGCCCGCCGATACGGTGGGGCTGGTGGTCGAGAGGCGGCGCCGCGCCGACGAGCGCGACGGCTTCCAGTGGTATTGCGAGCGCTGCGGCAACCTGCTGCACGAGGAATTCATCGCGCTCACCGACATCGAGAAGCAGCTGCCGCCCGTGTTCGATCGCTTCTACGCCAGCCAGCGGCGCACCTGCTCCCGCTGCGGCGCGGTGCTGAAGCGCCCCGAATGAAGGCGCGGCTCGAAGTCGACGGGCGGGAGGTCCGCATCGATCTCGAGCGGCCGCTCGATCTCGGCGTGGAGCTCGACTTCGACGGCCCGCAGGTGAGGCACTTCGGCGCGCCGCGCGCGAGCTCGCAGCCGTACTCGGTCCCGGGCTTCCCCGGATCGGTGGCGCGCGGCGCGAGTTGCAACTGCGCGTCCATCACGCTCATTCCCCACTGCAGCGGCACTCACACCGAGTGCGTGGGCCATCTGACACGGGAGCCGCTGCATGCGCAGCGCATCGTTCCCCGTGGCCTGCTGGCGGCGCTGCTGCTCTCCGTGAAGCCCGTATCGGCCGGCGAGACGCCCGAGAGCTCCGATCCGGTGCCGCAATCCGGGGATCGTCTGGTGACCCGCGCGGCGCTGCAGGCGGGCTGGCCCGCGGCGCTGCCCTTCGCCGCCCGCGCCCTGCTGATCCGCACGGTTCCCAACGAGGCCGGCAAGCGCTCGCGCGATTACACCGACACGACACCGCCCTACCTCACGCGCGAGGCGGCGCGATACCTCCTCGAGCGCGGCATCGAGCATCTGATCGTGGATCTGCCCTCGATCGACCGCGCGCGCGATGAAGGCCGGCTCACGGCGCATCGGATCTTTTTCGGGCTGGCTCCCGGAGACTCGGCGCTGGCACACGCGGCGCGGCCGCAGTGCACGGTCACGGAGCTGGCATACATGACGGACGATGCCGCCGACGGGCCGTATCTCGTGCAGCTGCAGGTGCCCGCGATCAATGGCGATGCCGTCCCCTGCCGGCCCTTGCTCTATCGGCTTGCGGCCTGACGCTCCGCGCTCATGACCTACGAGCCGACACTGGAATTCGCCCGCCGTCTCGATGAGGCGGACCCGCTGCGCGGGTTTCGGGAGCGCTTCGCGCTCCCTCGCGACGGGCGGGGCGAGCCGCTCATCTACCTTTGCGGACATTCTCTCGGGCTCATGCCGCTCGCCGCCCGCGCGCTGGTCATGGAGGAAATGGACGACTGGGCGCGGCTCGCGGTCCTGGGCCACGAGCATGCGCGCCGGCCATGGATCCCGTACCACGAGAATCTGCGCGGCGGTCTCGCGGCTCTCGCCGGCGCGCACCCCGGCGAGGTCGTGGCGATGAGCTCGCTGACCGTCAACCTGCACCTGCTGCTCGCGGCGTTCTATCGCCCGAGCGGCGCGCGCAGACGCATCCTCATCGAAGCCGGAGCGTTCTCCTCCGACCGGCACGCCGTCGCCTCCCAGATCGCCTGGCACGGGCTCGATCCGCGGGACACCCTGGTCGAGCTGCCCGCTCCCGCGGGCGCGGATACGGTCCCGGAGGAAACGGTCGAGGAATACCTGCAGGAGCACGGCGACGGCATCGCGCTCGTCCTGTGGCCCGGTGTGCAGTATCGGACCGGCCAGGCATTCGATCTCGGCCGCATCGCGCGCGCGGCGCACGCTTCAGGCTGCGTGGCCGGATTCGATCTCGCCCACTCCATCGGCAACATGCCGCTCGCTCTTCACGACATCGAAGCCGATTTCGCCGTCTGGTGCAGCTACAAGTATCTCAACGGCGGTCCCGGCGCGATCGGCGGCTGCTTCGTTCACGAGCGTCAGGAGCGCCCTCACCTTGCCGGATGGTGGGGACACGAGGCCGCCAGCCGCTTTCAGATGGGGCCCGAATTCAACGCCGCGGCCGGCGCCGCGGGCTGGCAGATCAGCAATCCGCCGATCCTCTCAGCCGCGCCTCTGATCGCCTCGCTGGCGCTCTTCGGGCAGGCGGGGCTGACCGCGCTGCGGCGCAAGTCCGTGGCGCTCACCGGCCACCTGGAATACCTGCTGGACCGGCTCGCCCCCGATGCCCAGCTCATCACGCCGCGCGCCGCCGACTCGCGCGGCTGTCAGCTCTCCGTGCGGGTCGGCGGGCCGCCAGGGCGAGGCCGGAGCGTGTTCGATGCATTGACCGCACGGGGCGTGATCGGTGACTGGCGCGAGCCCGATACCATCCGCCTCGCGCCCGTTCCGCTCTACAACAGCTTCGAGGACGTCTTCCGCGGCGCCGAAGCCCTGGGGCAGGCACTGCGCCGGACGTGAAGCCCCGAGCCGATCAAGCGGTCAACATCGTGGGCGCCGGCCTCGCGGGCGCGCTGCTTGCCGTGCTGCTGGCGCGCCGCGGGTTCGCAATCGATCTGTACGACCGCAGGCCGGACCCGAGGCTGGCGGCGAGCGAGCGCGGCCGATCCATCAACCTCGCGCTCGCCGCCCGCGGGATCGCGGCGCTCGAGCGCGCGGGGCTGATGGAGCGCGTGCGTCCGCTGCTGATTCCGATGCGGGGACGGATGGTGCACTCGCTCTCCGGCGAGACCCGGCTTCAGCCCTACGGTCAGCGCCAGAGCGAGGTCATCTACTCCGTCAGCCGCGCCGACCTCAACCGCGTGCTGATAGAGGAAGCGGCGCGGCATCCGCAGGTGCGGCTGCGGTTCCGGCACACCTGTCTGGAGGCCACGCCCGCGGACGGCACGCTCCGGTTCCGCGACGAGAGCACCGGCGCGGACTGCCATGTGCCGATGGCAACTGCCTTCGCCACCGACGGCGCCGGATCGGCCATCCGCGCGAGCCTGGTCCGCGCGGGACTCGTCACCGCGCGCGAGGACCGGCTCGATCATGACTACAAGGAGCTGACCATTCCCGCGCACGAGGCACGCCACGTGATGGAGCCGCACGCCCTCCATATCTGGCCGCGCGGCGGCTTCATGCTGATCGCGCTCCCGAACATGGACGGCAGCTTCACGGCGACGCTCTTCCTGGCCCGCAGCGGGCCCGACAGCTTCGACTCACTGACGGATTCCGAGCGGGTCCGCAGCCTGTTCGACGGCCAGTTCGCCGATGCGGTGCGGCTCATGCCGCGGCTGCTCGAGGAATTCACCAGCCATCCCCAGGGGCTGCTCGGCACGGTCCACGCCCGGCCCTGGCACATCGGTGGCCGGGTGCTGCTGCTCGGGGATGCCGCCCACGCGATCGTTCCCTTTCACGGCCAGGGCATGAATGCGTCCTTCGAGGACTGTCGGGTTCTCGATGGCCTGCTCGACCGGCACGAGGACTGGGGCGCGCTTTTCGCACAGTTCGAGCGCTGCCGCCTGCCGGACACCGCCGCGATCGCGCAGATGGCGCTCGAGAACTACGTCGAGATGCGCGACACCGTGCGTGACCCGGGCTATCTGCGGCGCAAAGAGCTCGCGATGGAGCTCGAGCGCCGCTTCCCGGGCCGCTTCATCCCGCGGTACTCCATGGTGATGTTTCACCCGGAGATTTCCTATGCCGAAGCGCTGCGGCGCGGGGCTGTGCAGGAGGAAATTCTGGCGGAGCTCGACGAGCGCGCATCGGGAGAGGTGGATTTCGAGCTCGCGGGAAGGTTGATCGCGGAACGGCTCGCCTGAGGGCGCTACAGCTCGATCAACCCGTCCGAGAGCTCACTGACATCCCCGGCATCCAGCGGGTAGTGCTGGGCCATGGCGGCGCCGCAGGCGCCGATCGCGTCCACGAATCCATCCACCACCCGGCCCTGGCGCACCTGGCTCACGAACATCTCGATGATGCCCTTCCAGCGGGCTTCGCCGATCTTCTCGTGAATCCCCTGGTCCGCGACGATCTCGACGTACCGTTCCGCCAGGGAGACGAAGAGCAACACTCCCGAATGGTGCGGCGTGAGCTGCACGCCCTGGGTGTAGAACTGCGCCCTGGCGAGCCGGCTGGCGCGCGCGTGCTTCACGCTCGTGGGCACGAGCCTGAGATGCAGGCCCGGCACGGACAGGATCAGCACCGTCAGAACGATGAAGATGAGCAACTGGATCTGGTAGAGGTGAACCCAGGAAAGGGAAGCGCCGAGGAGCAGGCAGGCGCCCGGAAACAACAGGGCGATGATGGCCGACCACAGCAGGGGCACGAAGACGTAGTGATCGCTGGCGCGCGCCACGACCGCCACGAACTCGCCGCTCGTGCTCTTCTCCGCGGCGCGAATCGCGGCGGTGATGCGGGCTTTGTCCTCGGCCGAGAAGCGGATCATGCTCACCAGCCTCCCGAGGCGCCGCCGCCCCCGAATGATCCGCCGCCGCCCGAGAATCCGCCCCCACCGAAGCCGCCGCCACCGAAGCCGCCGCCGCGGCCTCCGGAGAGCATGCCGAGAGCGAGCCAGCCCAGCCAGCCAGTGCCCGAGCGGCCGCCGGGACCGCCCGACCGGCCGCCGCCGAGCAGCACGCGCAGCATCGGCGACAGCGCGAACAGCAGGATGAGCAGCATGAGAAATCCGGTCCCATTCCGCTCCCTGACCTGCTGTTGCTCGACCGCCTCCTTCTGGCCGCCCAGCACGGCGAGGATGGCATTGGCTCCCGCGGTGATGCCGCCCGCGTAATCGCCCTTGCGGAATCGCGGGATTATCTCGTTGTGAATGATGAGGAAGCTCTGTGCGTCGGTGAGCGTGCCTTCGAGGCCATAGCCCACCTCGATCCGGACCTGCCTTTCGCCCGCATCCACGATGAGGAGCACGCCGTTGTTCTTGCCCTTCTGCCCGATGCCCCAGTGGCGGCCCAGCTGGTAGCCGAAGTACTCGATGGGATAGCCGTTGAGCGTCGGCAGGGTGACCACCACGACCTGCGTTCCATTCGCGCGAGCGTAGTCCGCGAGCTTGCGCGAGAGCGGCCCGAGGACGTCCGCGGGCAAGAGGTGCGCGTCATCCACCACGGGGCCGGTGAGCGCGGGGAACGGCGGCATGCCGGCATCGAGCGCATTCTGCGCCGCGGGTGCCGGCACCCCTGCCAGCAGGAGGAGCGAGGCTAGCAGCCACTGGTGCCAACGGGCCATGCGTGCCTCCGGCCGCGCGCTCCCGGCGGACATGCCCGCTCTAGAAGCTCACCTTGGGAGCTTGCCGGGCCTGCTCGGAGATCGTGAAGTTCTGGATGGGCTGATAGCTGCCGTAGAAGAGCGAGTGATACCAGCGGCCCGGGATGGTGGTGAGCTCGGTATCGTACTGCTGGACCGCGAGGATGTAGTCGCGGCGCGCCACGGCGATCCGGTTCTCGGTCCCCTCCAGCTGCGACTGCAGGGCGAGGAAATTCTGGTCCGCCTTGAGGTTGGGATAGTTCTCGGTCACGACCATGAGGCGGGACAGCGCGCCGCTCAGGGTCGCCTGGTTCTGCTCGAAGGTCTGGAACGCCTTCGGGTTGGTGAGAATATCCGGCGGGATGCGGGTCTGCGTGACCTTCGCCCGGGCTTCCGTAACCGCCTCGAGGACGTTCGCCTCATGGGTGGCATATCCTTTGACGGTCGCGACCAGATTCGGGATGAGATCGGTGCGCCGCTGGTACTCGTTCAACACCTGGCTCCAGGCGGCGTCGACCTGTTGCTTGTAGCTCGGGATGTTGTTGATGCCGCAGCCGCTGAGGAGCAGCAGCGCGCCCGCCAACGCTCCCCACTCGGCGAACTTCAGGTAACGACGGGGCTCGGACATGGAGCGGACCTCGCAATATCCCGACTGACGTACATGATAGCACCGCAAGGGGCCA